>JAAESS010000184.1 GCA_024229195.1 Flavobacteriales bacterium
GCTGAAAGGCTGGTATCAAGCGGAGGGCCTATCACTCAAGACAATACCAGTGTTGAGTATTATTGTACCATTTTTGCTGCAAACGAAAGTCCTTTAAAGGAGGGATTGTTATGGGTTGGGACTGATGATGGCCTGGTACATGTCACAAAAGACGGTGGTAAAAGCTGGGAAAATGTGACTCCAACAGGAATGCCCGAATGGATGATGATCAATAGTATAGAGCCTTCAAATTTTGACGAGGGAACCTGCTATATTGCCGGTACCAGATATAAATTGGGAGATTTTAAACCTTACTTGTATCGTACTACTGATTATGGTAAAACCTGGAATAAAATAACAAGTGGTATTGACAATGAGCATTTTACAAGGGTACTCAGAGAAGACCCCTCTCAAAAAGGTTTATTGTATGCCGGAACTGAAACCGGAATGTATATTTCTTTTAATAACGGATCCAACTGGCAAGCATTTCAATTGAACTTACCCATAGTTCCTATTACAGACCTTGCCCTAAAGGATAACAGTTTGATCGTTGCTACCCAAGGAAGAAGTCTCTGGATGCTCGATGATCTCACTTTGATCCATCAACTGGAAAACGCAAAACAAGGTGATAAAAATTATTTGTTCGCTCCAAAAAGTACCTACAGAACCAAAGGAGGTGGCGGCAAAGAATCCAAGACTGCAGGAACAAATATTGAAAATGGTGTCATTACCTATTTTAATATTGATAACTATGATGAAAAGAAAGATAGTGTTCGCTTGACTTACTTAAATCGTCAAGGAGATACGCTGGCATCATATTCAAATCATGACAAAAAAAAGGAAAACAAATTAAAAGTAGAAAAGGGAGCAAATAAGTTTGTTTGGAACACCAGAACAGAAGGCGCTGAGAAATTTGATGGAATGATACTTTGGTGGGCAAGCTTAAATGGAGCTAAAGTAGTTCCAGGGAATTATATGGTGAGTCTAAATGTTAATGATAAATTACAGAATCAACCCTTTGAGATCAAGGCTGATCCGAGAGCAGAGGTAAACCTTGAACAAATGCAGGAACAATATGATTTTGTATTCGATGTCAATCAAACGATTGATAAGGCCCATAAATCGATCAAAAAGATTAGAAAGATCAATACTCAGTTAGGCTCATTTGTCAAACAATATGAAGGAGAAGAGGCAGTTAGTGAACTTGTCGTCAAAGCCAAAGAGCTTAAGAAATCTTTTTCAGATATTGAGAAAGCGCTGTATCA
>JAAESS010000185.1 GCA_024229195.1 Flavobacteriales bacterium
CAAATAAATTTTTGAAATGAGTAAAAATGAAGTAAATCTGAAAATTCATAAGCTCAGTGACTGCTAGCGAGTTCTAAGAGAAAAAGCCACAAATGTGGGCGTGGTTTCATGTTTCGTCGCTCATTCTTCCATTAATATGAAACCTCGAATGGTCACACAGACACCCAATTTGGAACAAAGAACAAACTTTCATGACATGACTAATTCGTGCAATGGGAATCCTTTGCTGTGTAGATTACAACCCTCAAATACATATTGTTGTTTAAAATTTATTTGAATTTGCAAACGTCTGGTCAAATTATATTTTCACTGATATACGTGGAGGAACGGAATCTGGACTTTAGTGCGTTGAAGTTGTTTTCACATTCCATTTTCAAATTCATTTGGGTTGGGCCCTAGTGGGCTGATTTTGTTTTCACATTCGTTTTCAGATTGGAGCGATACATAAACTGTACAAATGGCCCTGAAATAAGGTTATAAGGATAATAAATTTACTATCTTCTTATTCTACGTGAAATATTCTTTAATTTGAGCTAACTCTCGTTGTTGTGCGCGAAAAATTCAGACATTTTGAGCGCGTTAGATTTCAACGTCTGGCGGGCCTAAATTTGAGAACACGTTGCCGTCTCTTTGATAAAAATCCTTACAAAACCGCTCTTATAAATGATCAATGATGTTCCTCAACATAATTTATCGCTTCCTAATTAAATAATCTTTCTATTCATACCTCTTTCTTCTTTAGAATAATTGATTTCTTGCTACGCATACGACTTTCGCTAGCCTGCTCAAGTGTTACGGCTTTCCATGGTCGGTAATGATCGAATGTGAAAATGAAAATCGCTTTATTGCGACCAAAGGGGAGGGGCTCTCGTAATCGACGAAATAGCGATAAAAGCTAGAGTTTTTGGAATATTTCACCCGTTTTTGTCTGAAAAGGTAGCATTTTGGCCAAACCTTTGACTAATTTTAGTCTCCAAGCGAGATTACCCCTAGAACGAAAGTTACGCCAGGGGGTAGGTATCCCATACACTGCCAATTGGGGGATGAAGTCAATCGACGAA
>JAAESS010000186.1 GCA_024229195.1 Flavobacteriales bacterium
CAAGCATTTTCCAATTATTTCTTTAAAGGTTTGGATGTGAATACCTTGAAAATTGGAGGAAAATTAAGCCCAAAGATTTTGATGGTACAACCCCAGGCGCGTTTGTCTTGGCAATACCACAATCGCCGTGCAGAAATTTGGCAAGTCTATCAAGGCTCCGCGGGTATTATAAGATCTAACACCAATCAAGAAAATCCGATGAAAATTTACAGCGAAGGAGCTCAAATTGTGTTACTACAAGGCGAGCGACATCGCCTGATTGGCTTGGATGATTTTTGTGTGGTAGCTGAGATTTGGCAACATACCGATTCCAATCATCCTTCCGACGAAGACGACATTGTACGCGTTCAAGATGATTTTGGCAGATAATGAATCACGTAACATGACCTATCAAGAAATCTTATTTTTTGTAGCCCAATGCCTAACGATCACTTTGGAGGAAAAAAACAGGTCCCTTATCGAGCAAAAATTACAAAAACAGAATGTTGATTGGGATAAAGTAGTTCAATTAAGTACGAGCCACTATGTGTTACCTGCGATGTATTGCAATCTAAAAAGAGTTGATTTTCTGAAGTATCTTCCAAAAGAATTGGTGAGCTATATGAGCCATATTACCCAACTGAATCGAGCGCGAAATCTTCAAATTATAAGCCAGGCAAAAGCATTAAATCAATTATTACGAGCTCACAACATTACTCCTGTTTTTTTAAAAGGAACGGGCAATTTATTGGAGGGTCTTTACGAGGATATTGCAGAGCGAATGGTGGGAGATATTGATTTTATTGTTCAAGGTGATTTTGGTGG
>JAAESS010000187.1 GCA_024229195.1 Flavobacteriales bacterium
AGATGGAAAACACATTGATCAAATTACACAAGTAGTAGACGCACTTAAAAACAATCCGGATAGTAGAAGAATTATTGTAAGCGCTTGGAATGTAGGAGAAATTGAACAAATGGCCTTACCTCCTTGTCATGCTTTCTTTCAGTTTTATGTAGCAGACGGGAAACTTTCATGTCAACTGTATCAAAGAAGTGCCGATATATTTCTAGGAGTTCCTTTCAATATAGCTTCTTATGCCCTGCTAACTATGATGATGGCACAAGTTTGCGATTTAGAAGTGGGTGATTTTGTACACACTTTTGGTGATGCGCATATTTACAGCAATCATTTTGAGCAAGTAGAATTACAACTCAGTAGAGATTGTAAGAAATTACCGACCATGAAAATCAATCCAGCAGTAAAAAGTATTTTTGATTTCACTATTGATGATTTTGAGTTAATGAATTACGATCCTCATCCTCACATAAAAGGAAAAGTAGCGATATAATGGCTAAGATAGTCGTACTTGGGGCAGGTTTAGTTGGTGGCGTTATGGCTAAAGATTTGTCTAAAAACCATGAAGTTACTTCAATTGATATTTCACAAAAGAATCTAGATAAGTTAGAAGAAATCCGAACTATCTGTGCTGATATTTCAGACAAAAATACTTTACAGGGGTTAATAAAAGATTTTGATTTAGTAGTGGGTGCAGTACCTGGTTTTATGGGTTATCAAATGATGAAAGATGTAATTGAAGCAGGAAAAAATATAGTAGATATATCCTTTTACCCTGAAGTTCCTTTCGGACTGGATGAACTTGCAAAAGAAAAAGGAGTTGTAGCTGTAATGGATTGCGGAGTAGCTCCAGGGATGGGGAATATCATTTTTGGCCATCATGATGGAAGGATGCAAATTACCGATTATGAATGTTTGGTTGGTGGATTACCTGAAAAAAGAGAATGGCCATATGAATATCAAGCGGTTTTCTCTCCCATTGATGTAATTGAGGAATATGTGCGCCCTGCTCGTTTTGTAAAAGATAGTAAGATGATTACTAAAGAAGCTTTATCGGATACTGAGATTATAGATTTTGAAGAGATTGGTCCATTGGAGAGTTGGAATTCAGATGGTTTGAG
>JAAESS010000188.1 GCA_024229195.1 Flavobacteriales bacterium
GAATGGGACGTTTGGCATGAATTAAACGCCCTTGTCATAAAGAAAAACATACAGTTTATCATTGAACCTTATATAAGATTCAAAGGAGAACCCGGAGAGCAAGCCACCATGTTTTTTCTTGATCCTGAAGGAAATGCCCTGGAATTTAAATCCTTCAAAAGTTTAGATAATCTCTTTAGCAAATAACTATTTGACTTACATACTGTGAAATTCTACAAGGTTTGCCTCGTAGTATTGTTCTCCCAATTTATTAAGAAGAGCCCTGATTACGTTTGAATCCCCGTCTATGGCCAATGCAGAATAACCTACTTTGTTTCTTTTACCCAGACGCATATCAATAATATTGATATTTTTTGAGGCCAAAGCTGATAATAAAATAAGTAAAACCCCCGGAGAATTCATATGCTTTGTCGTGATCATTTTTGAGCTAAGTGCAATTTTTAGATCAACCCCGTCCATCTCATACAAATAAACACCTTTGCCGTAAAAATTAGGCAATTCAATATCTTCACTATAGGTCAACTCCAAAAAAGTATTCTGATCAGTCCCGTAAACAAAATCTATGGCATTATTGACATTTCCATTTTCCTGTTCAAGTGTTAAAAAAGCCACTGCAGTGCCATCGTTATTCGAATGTAAACGAGCCGTTTCAACATTCACTCTTTCAGAAGCCAGTGAATTAAAAAGTGAAGACAAGACCCCAGCTTTATCGAGATGCTTAGAAAACAAACCTTTCACTTTTGTTTTTTTTGTTGCCGGAGTTTCGTCAGAAACCGTCACGGATTTATTTCCTTTTCTGATCCTAACGGCGTTATAATCGCCCATGCCGGTAGCATTTTTATAAATATCTACAAATTCAGAAAAAGAACCTCCAAAAGAAAAGTCAGGAATGATCCTTCTACTGCCATAATGAAAACGTTGATTGAGCAATTCAATACCCTTGTTTAGAATGGTATATTTGACCTTAAGATCATGGTCATCAAAAATTGTTCTTTTTTCAGGAATGAGTTTTGAAAAACTCACGTATTGTTCATAACCTGCCTCATAGATATAATTGAGACTCTCCTTAAAATTCACTCCGTAATACCTAACGTGATGTGTATCTGTTCCTAATGAAACAGGTATCTGGAGTTCAAGTGCCCGTTTGAGAATGTTTTGAGAAGGGTATACGCCAACTCCTTTAAAATCTCCAGCCATATTGACATCCAAAGCGAGATCTCTGTCAGCAATAATCTCTAATAAAGTTCTGAATTTATTAGCAAGAGGATGAGAACTAAGCTCAAAATTCTTCAATACTTCCGGTACTTCCACATTTAGCTTAGGAAGATCAATATGCCCCACAACTTGTATCATATCACCAAAACACTCGATCATTTCGATCATCTCATTGATATAACCACTCCAATAAGCCTCTAGAGAACCTCTGAGTTTTAATAGTTCCAGCGCCTCTTCTTTTGATCCGTCATAAGGAAGCCCTTCAGGAGCAAAATGAACAGAACCTATAACAAAATCTGCATCTTCAGCCTGAAAGATCTTTGATCTACTCCATAGTAAGCCCAGATCAGCACCCATCCATTCCAGCTCTACACCGTATTTTATATTGATGCGCCCTTCATATTTTTTTCGAAGATTGGCAATTCTTTTTGGGTAATTGATATACGATCGATCCCCTCTGATAAACTTAATGTTGGTGTCTTTTTCAGCCTCATACCTGAAATTGGTCAATCTCGGAGAGTGAATAATAAAAGTGATACTTGGATGATTTTGCGCTATGGCCTTATCCACTATATCTTCTAATTTATCAATTCCATGCTTTACATGATCATTTTCAGTACCTGCATGAATACCATGAGTTTCCCAAATAAAATCATTCAATTTCTTCATCTTTGTCGATCGATATATACTGTTAATAATCGTTGCAAACATAAGAATTGCCTTGCAGAATTAATATAGAAATTACCATAAATTTACAACAAATGGAATATCGATATGCAAGCCTTGTGAATATTTCTAAAATCCTGGATTAAGCTTAAGAAATCACACAATCTGGAAAAAATAAATCGCTCGGTTAAATCCAGCTCTTTTCAGTGGTTCATTTAACTTTCAACAAGCATAATTTTTATCTCAGCTTATCCAATAATTCATTTAATAATGTTGCTTCTGATTTTGTCAATCTATTCATATACTTATCAAAATCAGACATATTTATGGTTTCGAGAAGATCTAATCCCTTTTTGTTGATCTGTGCAAAAACAACCCTTCTGTCGCTTTCACACCTATTCCTGTCAATGAGTTTCTTCTCGCAAAGTTTATCCATCAATCGGGTAGTATTCGGTGACTTTTGGATCATTCTTTCTTTTACTTCAGTCACCGTGATCTCATTTTCAGCACCTTTCAATATCCTCAAAATATTATATTGCTGTTCTGAAATCTTATAGGGCTTAAGCATTTCATTTCCAATATGATCCAACCAACTTGCGGTATATTTAATATTCAGCAATGCTTTGATCTTCTGATTTTGGAATGACGAATTAATTTCCTTGGCAAAATCTCCCATACTTATAGACTTTTTATAAATCGATCGCTTAGTTGAGTTATTCTAAGTAATAATTCCTCACTGACTATTTGGCCGTCTTGAAAGTTCTGGTCAAAAGATGGAAAAGTCATTGAACCAATAATATTCCCTCCGTTATAAGGAAACCTGCTCAAAGCTATATCCATTACAGATTGTCCTCCCCTCGTACCATTAGATGTGCTGAGTAAAAGCATCGGCTTATTACGCCAGACTTTGCCATTTATTCTCGACAACCAATCAAAGGCATTTTTAAAGGCCGCAGCATAGGCACCGTTATGTTCTGCCAAAGAGAGGATAATACCATCCGAGTCTTCTATTTCTTTATTCAACAATTGTAAGTCATTCGAAAATCCCTGATCCTTTTCAATGTCCTCAGAAAAAATTGGCAATTCATAATTGTTAAGATCGAGATTGATCACTTCAACTCCTTTAAGCAGCTGACCAACCGATTCCGCGAGTTTTTTGTTAATTGACTCTTTACTTGTACTGCCTCCTATTGTGATGATTTTTTTCATTTCCTGTCCTTTTTTTAAGGATCAAATATACAACAATATTTTATTATTTACCATGGTATTTATTTACATGGTATATTTATCCTGTTAATTAAGCTGTATTTCGTATTTTAGCTCTCTATACTTGATCTAAATACAATGGATGTTAACTTCAATATTAATGAAGATCACAATAAATTACTAGTCTCACAACTAAAGAAAAAGCTGGTTCTTGTGAAGAAAGGCGGTGGAAAAGAAAGGATTGCCAAACTACACGCAGCCGGAAAAATGACTGCCAGAGAACGAATTGATTTTTTGTTTGATGAGCCAGAAAAAGCTTTAGAAATTGGTGCTTTTACCGGAGACGGCATGTATACCGAGCAAGGGGGATGCCCTTCAGGAGGTGTTATTGTCAAAATTGGTTTTATAAAAGGCACACAATGTATCCTTGTTGCTAATGACGCAACTGTAAAAGCCGGAGCATGGTTTCCAATTACAGCGAAAAAAAATCTCAGGGCTCAGGAAATCGCTATGGAGAACAAATTGCCAATCATATATTTGGTTGACAGTGCAGGAGTTTTCTTACCGATGCAGGATGAGATATTTCCTGATAAGGAGCATTTTGGAAGGATCTTTAGAAACAATGCGATCATGAGTAGTATGGGAATCACGCAAATTGCTGCCGTTATGGGAAGTTGTGTTGCTGGTGGTGCATATCTCCCAATCATGAGCGATGAATCGATTATTGTCAACAAAACAGGAAGTATTTTTCTGGCAGGAAGTTATTTGGTAAAAGCCGCTATTGGTGAGTTGATCGAAAATGAAAAATTAGGTGGGGCAACGACACATACTGAAATTTCAGGTGTTTGTGATTACAAAGCAGAAGATGATAAAGATGCACTAAACACCATTATAAATATTGTAGACAAAATTGGTGATCCACAATGTGCTGGTTTTAATAGAATCGAATCCCAAAAACCAAAAGAGCAAGAATCAAATGTATTTGGGATCTTGCCCAAAGAAAGATCTGCTCAATATGATATGAAGAAGATCATAGCCTGTATGGTTGATGGATCTGAAATGCAGGAATACAAAGCCAATTACGGTAAAACCCTGATCTGTGCCTATGCCAGAATTGATGGTTGGGCAGTTGGAATTGTTGCAAATCAAAGAAAAGTAGTAAAAAATGCCAAAGGTGAAATGCAGTTTGGAGGAGTGATCTATTCAGACAGTGCAGATAAAGCGACAAGATTCATTGCCAATTGTAACCAAAAGAAAATACCACTTGTATTTTTACAGGATGTGACAGGTTTTATGGTGGGCAGTAAGTCTGAACATGCAGGAATCATTAAAGACGGTGCAAAAATGGTGAATGCTGTGAGCAATTCTGTTGTACCTAAATTTACCATAGTGATCGGAAATAGTTATGGTGCAGGAAATTATGCCATGTGCGGTAAAGCATATGACCCAAGATTAATCGTAGCCTGGCCAAGTGCCGAACTGGCTGTTATGGGCGGTTCACAAGCAGCAAAAGTATTGTTACAAATAGAGACTGCCACCCTAAAAAAGCAAGGACAAAAAATAAGCAAGGAAAAGGAAAATGAAATTCTAAAAACGATTACTGATCGATATAACGAACAAATTTCTCCTTATTATGCAGCTGCAAGACTTTGGACCGACGCCATCATTGATCCCCTCAAATCGAGACATTGGATCAGCATGGGTATTCATGCGGCCAATCAGTCTCCTATTGAAAAACAATTCAACCTTGGTGTCATTCAAGTTTAACAAAAAAATACAAAATACTAAAGAATGGGAAGAGCATTTGAATTTAGAAAAGCCCGAAAAATGAAGCGCTGGTCAGCCATGGCCAAAACCTTTACAAGAATTGGTAAAGACATAGTGATGGCCGTTAAGGAGGGAGGACCTAATCCTGAAACCAATGCCAGATTAAGGGCTGTTATGCAAAATGCCAAGGCAGCCAATATGCCAAAGGATAATGTTGAAAGAGCCATAAAAAAGGCATCCGATAAGGATACCGCCAACTATAAAGAAGTTCTTTTTGAGGGCTATGCACCTCATGGAGTAGCCGTTTTAATTGAAACAGCAACAGACAATAACAACCGGACAGTTGCGAATGTTCGTGCAGCTTTTAATAAATGTGACGGTACTTTCGGGACCTCGGGATCCGTGGTATTCATGTTCGACCACACCTGTAATTTTAGGATCAAAGCAGACGATTTACAAATGGATCTTGAAGAGTTAGAGCTTGAATTGATCGACTTCGACGTAGAGGAGGTTTTTGAAGATGAAGACGGCATATTGATTTATGCGCCTTTTGAACAATTTGGAGCAATTCAAAAATATCTTGAAGAAAATGAGCTGGAAATACTTTCTTCTGGTTTTGAAAGAATCCCGACAACAACAAAAAAACTCAGTGAAGAAGACCAGGCTGACGTTGATAAACTTTTAGAAAGACTTGAAGAGGAAGATGACGTTCAAAATGTCTATCATTCCATGGATCAAAGTGAATAAACCTGTTGTTAAACCAGGTCAAAGAGTTAGCTATCATGAAACGATCTTACCAACTTTCTGAACTATCAGAAATTGCAAATTGGGTGCTGAAATCTTCCCCCGGACGTGTCCTGTTATTTAAGGGACCCATGGGAAGCGGAAAAACCACATTGATCAAAGAAATCACGCATCAACTTGGTGTCGAACACGTTACAAGTTCTCCCACTTTTTCTTTAGTCAATGAATACCAATCTAAACAAGGTGAAACGATCTACCATTTTGACTTTTATCGAATTGAAAAAGAAGAAGAGGCTTTCGATATGGGAATCGAAGAATACTTTGACAGTGATGCCTGGTGTTTTGTGGAATGGCCCGAAAAAGTGGAAAATGTATTACCTTTAGACTCGGTTGTTATCAATCTCAGTATTAATCAGGATAATACCCGAACCCTAGAAATCAATTAAACATGTCCAAACAACTATCCCCATTCAGCAAAGAAGAGCTGATGCCTAAACCTGAAATGCTTGAGATCAAGAAGCAGAAGGATGATTTGTATATCGGAATTCCGAAGGAAACGCATTTTGATGAAAAGCGAATTTGTCTGACACCCAATGGCGTTGCTGCACTTACTGCCAACGGACACAGGATCGTGGTTGAATCAGGTGCGGGAGATGGTACAAATTATACAGATCAACAATACTCTGAAGCCGGAGCAAAAATTTCCTATAATGCAAATGATGTTTTTGCCTGTAGTATCATTTTAAAAGTTGAACCACCTTCACTTGATGAAGTAAAAATGATGAATCCGCAAAGTGTTTTAATCTCGGCCATGCAGATCAAAACACAAACAAAAGATTACTTTAAAGCATTAGCAGAAAAAAGAATCACAGCAATTGCCTTCGATTATATTCAGGATACCCATGGTATTTATCCTCTCGTCAAATCTTTAAGTGAAATTGCCGGTACTGCTTCAGTACTCATCGCGGCAGAGATCATGAATAATAATAATCTGGGTAATGGGCTTTTATTGGGAAATATCGGTGGAGTACCTCCAAGTAAGGTAGTGATTATTGGTGCCGGGACCGTTTGCGAGTTTGCAGCTCGTTCAGCCCAAGGCTTAGGAGCTAGTGTTGAAGTATTCGACAATTCACTGACCAAATTAAGAAGCGTACAGCATAAATTACAACACCCAATTGCCACTTCTACCCTACAACCTAAGAATCTTACCAGATCATTGTCTGAATGTGATGTCGCTATCGGAGCATTGCGCGGAAAAACCCGAACTCCTGTGGTTGTTGACGAGACTATGGTAGAGCAAATGAAAGATGGTGCAGTTATAATTGATGTCAGTATTGATAATGGTGGTTGCTTTGAAACCTCAGAAATCACAAGTCACAGTAATCCAACGGTGGTGAAACATGGGGTGATTCATTATTGCGTACCAAATATTCCGTCCCGATATTCTCGAACTGCATCTGTTTCGATAAGCAATATATTTACGCCTTATCTCTTAAATATTGGAGAGAAAGGGGGTATAGAAAATGCTGCCAGATTTGACAAAAGTCTACAAAAAGGTATGTATTTTTACCATGGAATTTTAACCAATAAACATATTGCAGATTGGTTCAGTCTGCCATTTACTGATATCAATCTACTTATTTTTTAGCCAATGGACGATATGAAAACGCGTTTTGCGCTGTATGGATTTGGTTTTGCGATTGGAATCTTGATCGTTTTCTTTTTTTTGGGAGGTAAAAATGCATCTTGCAACTGGTTGCCCAATGACAGGATTTTAAACATCATCAGTCAAAAAAAGCTTAATTTTAGTCAAGATGTAAACGATAAACTCCTGTCAACGGAAACAGACAGTCTGGATATAATGCAGATCCTAAATAGAGGGGATATTGATTTTTCAAAAAGTCAGGTTAAAAATGATCCTTGCAGAAACTACTGGATCGAGGGCTCAAGCGATCAAAAAAATCTTGTGATCACAGTAGAGGTGTGTGATTCCACAGCAGTGGTAAAAACACTTAATACAAAAAAGGACCTCTAAAAATAAATGTCAACACCCGAAAGTGTTGACATTTATTCATTAACTAACCACATCTTTTTAATAAGTACTCACATTCCCTGAGCCGCTTACTTTAATATCTTCAATTCTCGGCTGTCCTTTGTATCTGATATCTCCAGAACCGGAAACTCTCGCAACAAGCTCTTTTTCTACACTGATTTCTATCGACCCTGAACCTACCACCTTTAACTCAGCCTTTTCAGTTTTTAGGTGATAGGCCTCAATATCTCCTGATCCTGAAACAGCAGCTTCAAATTCTGTTGCCTTTCCTAAAAGTTCAATATCTCCTGATCCCGAAACAGCTGATTCAGCCTTATGAACCTCTATATCTAATTTAATATCGCCCGAACCAGCAACTGCCATATTTAAAGATTTACCTCTAAGAACATCTTCTGATGAAATATCTCCGGAACCTGACATAGCCAATAAGTTTATTTCTTTAAAATGAACCTTTATCTTGGTACTTTTCGATGTCCTTATATTCTTTCCCTTTTTCCATCTGATCTTTAAGTTTCCATTATTAACCTCGGTAATCAAATAGGGAGCAAGATTTTCTTCCACACTTATATCCAGTTTACCTTCATTACCAGCGACTAAAATCACATCAAATGATCCTGACACTCCTACTCCATCAAAACTTCCTACATTCCTTGTTTTATTGATCAATTTCCCATTACCCTTTACCCTTTGCGCATATACATTACTTAATGAAAAAGTAAATAGAAATAAAAGAGTTATAGTTTTGAACATTGAAATTTTCATATTTTTATTTTAATAGTTGTTATATAATTTTACACTTCCGTATTCTGATGAGATATTAATCGTGGCTCCTGAATTTTCTCGATTCACAAAACCTTCATAGTATTTTGAGGTTGATTTGACCACTTTTTTCAGATAAGTTACATTTTCTCCTTCGATATCAAATCCACCATAACTGGACTTTCCTATAAAATTGAAAGACAAGTCATTATCCATTCCTATCTTGATACCTGCATAATCAGAATGAATACGAATACTTTTAAATCCATTCATTAATTTTTCAATTTTTATACCGCCATAATCTGCGTCAATACTCAGGGTTTTATAGATCTTTCCGAGACGAATCGTTAAGTAATCTCCGTTACCATCAATATTATTAGCTTGATCAACTTCCAGTTTTCCATAATCACAATTAAAATCAAGATCTTCTATATGAACAAACTCAGAATTTGTGTAATCTGCATTCAATTCAATTTTTTTCGCCTTTTCTACCCTGAATTTTGAATAATCAGCATTGATAGTTCCTCCATTTATAAGCTCTATTTCAGAGTCTGAAGTGTAGTCAATATTGATGCTGTTATCCTCGTGATAAAGACTTCCTACCAATATTTTACCATAGTCGCAATTGATATCAGCTCTACCTCTGATCTCGTTCAAGGTGATCGTTCCATAATCGTTATTTAAATCTACACTATTGGTAACAGGAACCTTCACTTTATAGTCGATTTGATAATTCATTTTGTTTTTTGAATTATACCAGCCTTTTGAACTGTTTTCAATAATCGTTGTAGCCGAAACAGCAGATTTACTAATTTCGAAATTCACATTTATTTTAGATAGTCTGTCGACCACTTTGTCCTCATTATTACCACTAACAATAATTGTAACTTCAATCTCTACTCTATTCTGGTTCCATGAAATGACATCAACATTTCCATATTTATTTCTAATGATCAACGAAGCATCTGCATTGACTTCAAAATCTTTCTTTATGGTCTTTGTTTTTTCGTAATCCCATTTACCATGTATGGGATTGCCCATAACTAGCATCGGAAATACCATCAACATGGCCATTAATAATTGTATATTTCTTTTCATGACTTTTGTTTTTAACATATTAAACTCTGTTTTCCTGAGATACCAATTCTTCAAACTCCTCAAGTTGATCCATTAAATTCTGCAGGATTTCAAGCCTGGTTTGAAAATTTGTGATCATGGCATATATAACACGTTTATCAGCATTGCTTTCTTTGAGCTCTAAAGTCAGTTTGCGATAATTTGTTTCGAGTAATTCTAATTGTATAAAGGCGTCATCAATTATTTTTTGATTTGCTTTGGTTTGTTTTGTTCTGATCACCTCTACCTCCTTCTGAATTGTAGCCAGATAAAAATTCTGGGTTTCTTCCATCTCAGGAGATACTTCTGCTAACTCTATCCCCTGGCTAGTACTAGTTTGATTGTAATTCCCCATCCAATAACCGAAAAATAATAAAACGGAGGCTGCAACTGCCAAAATATACCAAGGTGTTCCTCCTTTTTTATCGGAACTCTCATCTTTTGCCTCCAGCTTGGCTTGAAACCTTTCAAAGTGACCAATATTGGGTTCAGCCAAATCAAAATTCTCCTTGTTATTCTTAAAAAAATCTTCCATCGTATTTTTCATAATTATTCAATTTAAAACGGATGACTCCATTAGTAATTTTCGCAATCTGCTTTTGGCTCTTGATATCGTCGTTCGACAATTCTCGTGACTGATATTCATGATTCCTGCAATCTCTTCATTATCATAACCTTCAATCAAACTCAAATTTAGAATCGTTCTATAATTCTCCTTTAATTGAGCCATTGCTTTTGAAACTTCTCTGACTTTCAAATTGACATAATCAATCTTCATTTCTGAAGCTTCTTCTTCACTATCACTTGCCAGTTTGTTGTCTACAACTTCAAGATTCACTTCTTGCAATTTATTTTTCTTTTTAATCTGTGTCAAACTTTTATTGATCACTATTCTTTTTAACCATGCTCCAAAAGGAACCTCTCCTCTGTAACTATCCAGTTTTGCAAAGGCATTTAAAAAAGCCTCCTGAATCATATCTTCAGCATCAGAACTATTTTGAAGAATCCTCAAGGATGTATTAAACATTGCCTTGTAGTACAATTTGTATATCTCAAATTGTGCTGTTGTACTTCCTTTTTTACAGGCCTGTAATAGTTCAGTTATATGTGGTTGTTCTGCTTGCAAGGTTATGCTTCTATGTTAATGACAAATGATTTACACTGGTGTTACACTTTGCTCAAAATAAATTTACAATTTTTTACAGGATATTCATTCTTGCCGGTATAATATCACTTTCCATTACTATTGAATTTTCTTTTTATATCTCGATGCTTGGCACAGGAATTGACTATATGTACGCACGAAGGGGTATGTGTTAATACGCAACCCCTTAATTATGAAGTAATTGAATTAAGAGAACATATACTTACCAAAAGCAAGTTCGTATATATAATGCCAAAATGACTTAAATAAGGTATGAGCAAATCAAAATTTATAAATATTGACAATTTGTCACTTCAGAATATTCTTGATGAAGAAGCTGAGTTAATTCCTTTAATGACACCTGAGGATGAGGAAGAGATTAGGAAAGAAGATGTTCCTGAGGAACCTCCGATTCTTCCGTTGAGAAATACAGTTTTATTTCCAGGCGTGGTGATTCCGATCACTGCGGGTAGAGACCAGTCTATCAAACTGATCAAGGAAGCCAATAAAGGAGATAAAACCATAGGTGTAGTTGCCCAGAAGAATGAAGCAACTGAAAATCCGGGTAAGGATGATATTTTTCAAATCGGAACTGTTGCAAGGATTCTCAAAATTTTGAAGATGCCCGATGGTAATACCATGGTAGTACTGCAAGGCAAGAAACGTTTCGAAATCGAAGAGTTAACTCAAGAAAAACCCTACCTAAAGGCAAAAGTTAAGGAGGTAGTAGAAAGTATCCCTGCCAAAATGGATACTGAATTCAAGGCCATCATTGATTCTATCAAAGATATTTCTCTAAGAATTATTAAAGAAAATCCAAATTTGCCGAGTGAAGCCTCTTTTGCAATTAAAAATATTCAGAGTAATTCTTTTCTGATCAATTTTGTATCCTCGAATCTAAATCTGACAACAGAAGAGAAGCAAGAACTCTTGAATATAAGTAGTCTTAAAAATCGGGCTTTAGCGACGCTTAAGAAGATGAATAAGGAGTTACAAAGGCTTGAATTGAACAATGATATTCAGTCTAAGGTTCGTGAGGATATGGACCAACAACAACGTGAATACTATTTGCACCAACAAATGAAAACCATACAGGAAGAACTGGGTGGCGTTTCTCACGATGAAGAGATCGAGGAAATGAAAGAGTTGGCAAAGAAGAAAAATTGGAGCAAGGAAGTTTCCGAAACTTTTGAAAAAGAAATTGGAAGATTGCAAAGAATGAATCCGCAAGTTGCAGAATACTCAATTCAAAGAAACTATTTGGACCTTCTTTTGGAATTACCATGGGAAGAATATTCAACTGATCTTTTTGATTTGAAAAGGGCACAAAAGATTTTGGATAGAGATCATTACGGACTTGAAAAGGTGAAGAAGAGAATCATTGAGCATCTGGCAGTTCTCAAGTTAAAAGGTGATATGAAATCTCCCATCATATGTTTATACGGACCTCCGGGTGTGGGTAAAACATCATTGGGTAAATCAGTCGCTGAGTCATTAGGAAGAAAATATGTAAGAATGTCACTGGGAGGACTTCGCGATGAAGCAGAAATTCGAGGACACAGAAAAACATATATTGGTGCCCTGCCAGGGCGTATTATACAAAGTATAAAAAAAGCCGAAACATCTAATCCTGTATTTGTTCTTGATGAAATAGACAAGTTGGGTTCCAGTCACAGTGGAGATCCGTCTTCTGCAATGCTTGAAGTACTCGATCCGGAGCAGAATGCAAGCTTTTATGATAATTATCTGGAAGTGGGATATGATTTGTCAAAGATCATGTTTATCGCAACTGCAAACAGTTTATCTACAATTCCATGGGCGCTTCGAGACAGGATGGAAATTATCAATGTAAGCGGTTACACTGTTGAAGAAAAAGTTGAGATTGGCAAGCGTCATTTATTGCCTAAACTTTTAAAAGAACATGGTCTTAACTCAACACATTTAAAGATTGCCAAAAAACAGCTTGAAAAGGTTGTCACTGGCTATACGCGTGAATCTGGAGTGAGAGGTTTGGAAAAAAAACTTGCTCAGATTGTGAGGTATGCTGCAAAGTCAATTGCCATGGAGGAGGATTACAACCAGAAAATAACGGATCAGGACATCGAATCCATATTAGGTCCTTCTCATATGGAAAGAGATAAATATGAAACTAATGAAATTCCTGGTGTAGTCACTGGTTTGGCATGGACAAGTGTTGGTGGTGATATCCTTTTTATTGAATCAATATTATCGAAAGGAAAAGGAACATTATCAATTACCGGAAATTTAGGTAAGGTCATGAAAGAGTCCTCAACCATCGCATTAGAGTATATCAAAGCAAATCTCGATGAATTTGGAATTGATTATGATACAATCATTAAAAATAATATTCATATTCATGTACCTGAAGGTGCAACACCAAAAGATGGTCCGAGTGCAGGAATAACAATGCTTACTTCATTGGTTTCGACACTTACACAAAGAAAAGTAAGGGCGAAATTAGCGATGACAGGAGAAATTACCTTACGAGGAAAAGTACTGCCTGTTGGCGGAATTAAAGAGAAGATACTGGCTGCAAAAAGGGCCAATATAAAAGAGATTATCTTATGTGAAGACAACAGAAAAGATATTGAAGAAATCAATCAAAAATATCTTAAAGGTCTGGTTTTCCATTATGTAAAGGATATGAAAGAGGTAATTGATATTGCCTTATTAAAACAAAAAGTAAAAAACCCAAAACAATTGTCTTAGACAATAATTTGAATAATTAAAAGGCCGTTTTAACAGGACTCGCAATTTTCATTTCGTTTATCTCATTGTCAGGGATTATTGTTGTAGTTCTGTCAAAAAAAATGATGCAGAAAAGTATTCAAAAGGAGCACGAAAAAGTGGGGCGCCTGCTTTTTAGAGTTTCTGCCGGATTGATCGCTCTTTTGGTATCATTGAGTTATGCTAATGAGAGGGTAAGACAAAGTAAAATTATTGATTCAATGGAAGAAGAGGCTTCTCTTCTGGTAAAAGTAAGTATTCCTCAAAAATACATGTCGTGGCCCATACCACGCGTGAAACGATTACCGAAAAGTACAGTGGAAAACTACTTACAACAGATCTTGATGATGCAGCAACGGAGCTCTTGTTTCTTGTCAGGAATCGTAATAAATACAAACGGTATAAAATAGATAGTGACGGCTTAATAACTGAATTATAAAAAAATTAAATTGAATTCTATTTTAACACTTGGCTAGCTGTTATCATTTACAGTTTTAACTTTTATAATTGAAGAATAAATTCCTACTTTTGAATAAAGTTATTCGGAATAATGCAATTTACATATCCAGAGATTCTCTTTTTTCTTGTTCTTCTTATTATTCCTCTTCTTATTCATTTATTCCACTTACAGAGATTTAAAAAAGAAGCCTTTAGCAATGTCCAGTTTCTAAAAAAAATCGAGCTTGAATCGAGAAAAAGTTCAAAACTAAAAAAACTACTTATTCTTTTCTCAAGGATGCTTGCATTCGCCGCTTTGATCCTCGCATTTTCACAGCCTTTTATCAATAAAAATGAAGAACTTCAACAAAGAGAGATCATTATCTATTTAGACAATTCAATGAGTTTGCAAGCCGTGGAAGCCTTAGGTACGGATCAGCTGCAGAAAAGTAAAAATATACTACTTGATAAATTAGCCTTAACAGATCAGAATATCAGTCTTGTCAGCAATCAAAAGTTTCTAGCAAAACTTGATCCTAAAAATCTTAAGAAAGAGTTGATTCAACTTGACTTTAATCCTTTACCAAAGGATATAAATCAAGTACTATTACAAATTAACAACCACTTTAATAGTGACACAAAAACTTTACTTGATATATATTTAATATCTGATTTTCAGCGTATTAATAAAGTTATTGATACAAGTATGATTAAGGAGTTTAACAATTATAATATCATTGATCTTTCAAATAATGAGATAGAAAACATTTCTTTGGACACGATCTGGTTGGCCAAAAATGAGGGAGATCAAATTTCCTTAAAAGCCCGTGTAAGTAGTTGGAACATGAACGAAAATGACCTTAGTATTTCTCTCGATTTAAACGAAGATCTTTTTGGTAAAACGACGGTTAGTATTTCACCTGGATCAACGGAAGAAATTGAATTTTTAATTCCTTATGGTACATCAAATTTTGGAAAAATTTCTTTGACCGATCACCGCTTAAATTTTGACAATGACCTCTATTTCAATATTCCCCAAAGAACAAGAAAGAAAATTCTCATCATTGGTGAACAAAGTGATTTTTTAAATCGTATTTATCAAAAAAATGAATTCGATATCACAAGAGAAACTTATGCCTCATTAGACCAGAGTAAAATTCAAGCTCAGGATCTTATCCTTATTAATGGTCTGGCTCAAATATCCAAGCCTCTGAATCAGAGTCTTGAAGTATTTGTTCGGCAAAAAGGAAACCTGGTGATCATTCCTTCATCAGATATTGACCTAAAAACCTACAATGAGCTTTTACAATCAGTTGGTGCCGGAAGAATTGTACAGCGTTTCGATGAAGTAAAAAGTGTAACCGGTATTAACTATGATCACCCCTTTTTTAAGGATGTTTTTGAAAAAGAAGTATATAATTTTCAGTATCCCGTTTTAACAAATGGTTATAATGTTAATTTAAAAAATGCATCTTCTCTTCTAAAATTTAATGACCTGACTGATTTCGTGGCTGAGATCAATTATTTTGATAACAAAGTGTATTGGGTATCTTCTCCTCTCTCCAATCAAGGAAACAAATTCGTGAATTCTCCATTAATAGTTCCTCTTTTTTATAACTTTTCCATTCAAAGTAGAAATGATAATGCAATTTATTTGAGTATTGGACAAGGAAATGAAATCAATATTGATGAAACTAACACAGATGATGCCCCGATAAAAATTATCCGAAATGATACCGAATTTATTCCTGTTCAAACAAAATCAAGTGACAGGATCAATGTGATTACCAGGGAATTTCCGATCACCCAGGGAATATATGAATTGCAGTCGAAGGGAAAACTAATACAAAGACTTGCTTACAATTATAATCGAATCGAAAGTGATTTAAACTTTTACGATCTTAAGCCCTTAACTGATGGATATAACAACTTACATCTATACGACTCATTAGAAAAAGCGCTTAAAGAAGGGAATGATCGAAACATTAATAAAGATTTGTGGCAATTATTTATTATTTTTGCCTTGGTTTTTTTAATCTTGGAAATTCTACTTCAAAAGTTTATGAAGAATTAAATATTTTAGATGATTAGCATCAAAACAAGAAATAAATGAACGTACTTCTAAGATCTGCCAAGATCATCGACAGCAATTCAAAGTTCCATAATCAAAAGATGGATATTTTGATCAAAAATGGTATCATTTCTGACATCGGTAAAAAACTTGATCTACCAAAAAATTACAAAGAGATTCAATTAAAGAATCTACATGTCTCAAACGGATGGTTCGACACCAGCGTTTCCTTAGGTGAACCCGGGTTTGAGGAGAGAGAAAATATTGAGCATGGACTTCAAGTAGCTGCTCGTTCCGGATTTACCAAAATTGCGCTTAATCCGAATACCCATCCTCTTATCGACAATAAATCTGCAGTTGAATTTTTAATTCAGAAAAGTAGTTCTTCACCGGTAGATCTTTATCCAATAGCAAACCTAACTCAAGGAGCTCAAGGAAAAGAAATGGCAGAGTTGTTTGACATGAAAAATTCGGGCGCCATAGCGTTTGGAGATTACAATAAATCGATGGCAAATGCGAATTTGCTAAAAATAGCCCTGCTTTATGCGCAGAATTTTGAAGGTATTGTGATGAGTTTCCCAGAAGACGCAGGAATAGGAAGTCATGGATTTGTGAACGAAAGTGAAAACACCACTCGACTGGGATTAAATTCGATTCCAAATTTGTCTGAAGAGCTGCAAATAGGACGAGATTTGGCTTTACTGGAATATACAGGTGGAAAACTACATATCCCAACCATTAGCACCACCAAAGCTGTAAAGTTGATCAAAGAAGCCAAGAAAAAAGGACTTGATGTGAGCTGCAGTGTTGCTGCTCATCATATTTTCTTGACAGATCAGGAAATTGAATCCTTCGACACCAACTATAAAGTTAAGCCTCCATTAAGGTCCGACAAAGATGTCAAGTCATTGATCAAAGGTATAAAAGATGGTACTATTGACATGATTGTCAGTGACCATAATCCAATAGACATCGAAAACAAAAATGTTGAATTTGAAAATGGTTATTTTGGTACCATTGGCTTAGAAACTCTTTTTGGAAGTGTAAGACAAAAACTTGAACTCGAAGAGATCATCGATTGTCTTACCGTGAAACCACAACAACGTTTTGATCTTCCGCTGTCAGTTATCGAACCTGATTCGAAAGCAAATTTGACACTTTTTGATCCTGATGCAGCATATATTTTTGAAAAGGATAATATACTTTCAAAATCTAAAAACTCTGCATTTTTAGGTAAAAGTTTAAAGGGTAAAGTTTACGGTATTGTTTCAAACAAAGAAATAATACTGAATTAAACTGCAGATTATCAACAGTTAATCACAAATAAACACAGTATGCAAAATCAATCAGTAGAAGACGGAAAAGTTATTGCAATCGTTAGTTACATCACAGTAATAGGTACCATAATCGCCTTTATTATGAATCAAAATAAGCAAAATTATTTTGCGTCTTTTCATATCCGTCAAGCCATTGGAATATTCTTACTTGGTCTTCTTGTAAACTTTATCAATCGTTTTTCAAATTTTGATTTTATAGATATGATTTTAGGAATTGGAGTTTTTATTTTGTGGATCATTGGACTCATAGGAGCGATTAAAGGTGAAGAAAAATTTGTACCCTTTCTCGGAGAACAATTTCAGGAATGGTTCAGAAATATTGGTTGATTCCTTAAACATCATTTATCTAATTATTACATGGCCACATTTTCTTTGGAACACCTCATTCGCGAACCTAAAACAAATCAAACAAATCCTCCACTTCTGATCATGTTTCATGGTTATGGCAGTAACGAAGAAGATTTATTCTCATTCGCGCAGGAGTTACCTGATGAATTACTCATCATCAGCGCAAGAGCACCACTATCTCTGAGTTTTGGAAGTTACGCCTGGTACACCATACATTTTGATGCCAGTAGCTCTGATAAATTTTCAGATATCCCTGAGGCCAAAGAAGCCTTAAAACGTATTGACAATTTTATTGATGAAGTCATTGAAGCCTACGAAGTGGATGAAAAAAACATCTTCCTTTTGGGATTTAGTCAGGGAACTATACTTAGTACCGCTTATGCCTTGAACCATCCGCATAAGATTCAACATATAGTCGCCTTAAGTGGTTATGTTAATCAAGAATTGATCCAGAAGCCAATCGAAAAAGAGAGCTTTAATGACCTTGACTTTTTCGTATCTCATGGATCTGTTGATCAGGTGATCCCCGTAGAATGGGCAAGAAATACGCCTCCTTTTCTTGAGAAACTAAATATTGAGCACGAATACCACGAGTATCCGGTAGGACACGGTGTAGCACCTCAGAATTTTTATGACCTGCAGAGTTGGATCAAAAAGCGTTGTACTCAAAAATAAATAGTGTGAAAGACAACTAGCTTGTTTGCCACTAAATTTTGTAGTTTAGTTTTTATTTTAAAACCATATCATGCATTTAAAGTTTTCAATTGTATTGGTGATTTCATTGCTGCTTTCACTTGCTTCTTGCAGGAATTCACCAGATAAACAACAATTACACCTTACAAGCCTAAATGACAGCATAAAAAAGGTCTTTGCTCCTGACAAAAGAGTTGCGATCTACAATATTAATATATCCACTCAAGCAGATCAGATCATCATAAATGGAGAAACAGATCAGGAAAAAGCAGTCGCTACTTTGCTTGAAATTTTAAAAAACAAAGGAAATATTATTAAAAACGAAGTGACCTTGCTGCCCGATTCTAGCGTCGGGGACAAGAAGTATGCCTTGGTCAATAATTCTGTTGCCAATATTCGATCTATAGCGAAACACTCTGGAGAACTTGCAACACAAGGTATTCTGGGAACTGAATTAAAAGTCTTAAAAATTGACGGAGATTTTTATTTGATCCAAACTCCTGACGGATATATCTCATGGGTGGATCACGGAGGTGTCACATTGATGACAGAAGATCAATTCTTGGTATGGAAAACAGCACCCAAAGTTATTTTTACAAAAACGTTTGGTTATGTTTTTGGCAAAACAGATAAGGAACTTGAAAAAATAAGTGATATTGTATTAGGATCACAACTTTTGTTAGTTGAAGAGCAGGCTCATTATTATAAAGTTCAATATCCGGATAAGAGAGAAGGCTATCTTAAAAAATCAGAAAGCCAGCCTTATGAAGTTTGGATAAATGAGATAAATGCTTCAGGTCCACTTCTGGAATTGTATGCAAGGGATTTACTTGGCGTTCCTTATTTATGGGGCGGTACTTCCACAAAAGGGATGGATTGTAGCGGGT
Organism: Flavobacteriales bacterium; assembly: GCA_024229195.1. Taxonomy (GTDB): domain Bacteria; phylum Bacteroidota; class Bacteroidia; order Flavobacteriales; family Flavobacteriaceae; genus Lutimonas. The sequence goes on from JAAESS010000188.1 coordinate 19,193, forward strand.
TTACAAAAACAATTTACCTGATGAACGGCTATGTTATTCCGCGGGATGCCTCTCAACAAATAAATGCCGGAAATGATATTGATCCTGAATTAACATTTAGTGAATTAGAGAAGGGTGACCTTATGTTCTTCGGTAGAAAAGCAACAGATAATACCCGTCAAATAGTAACACATGTAGCTATTTGGTTAGGAAATGATCAAGGCGAGTTTATTCATTCCTCAGGAAAGGTAAAAATAGGCTCAATTGACCCTGATTCAGCATTTTACGATGAATTCAACACCAACAGGTATTTAGGAAGTCGACGCTATTTGGGAGAAAAAGATGAATTGATCATCGACCTGAGAAACGACAACAATCGTGTCAAAATTAAATCCTGATGAGTTGAGTTTTATTAAAAATATTTAATTAATTCCATTCCCATCCAAATGATGTAGTAAAGACGTAGTCACTATCTGCAGCATCCTTAACTGGCTGACTGTCATAATTATAAGACAATCCAAGGCGGATGTAAAAATCAAGTGGAAGGTCATATTTCATATCAAAGTTAAAATCTACTCTATATCGACCACTTTGCGAAAAACTCGGATATAAAGCCGCGGTTGTTCCAACACTTAAATCTCCAATCGCATATTTGGTGAATCCTAATGCTACATATCCTTCTGTACTATTTCTATTAGGAGTATCATTTGTGAAATTTTCTGTTGAATAGGCTAAACCACCATTGGCGGAAAAAAACATGGTATTGTTCCTAATAAAATAATAACCAGCACCAGCTTGATAGGTTGATCTTAATTGTAACAACTGCTCATCATTGGAGAGGTATATTGCCTTCCCCTGAACAAACCAGTCATGCGGTAGATAATATTCAGCACCTATCTCGGCATCCATTCGATTGATGTCGGCGGCCCCATCCTGGCGGCTTAAAACCGTTTTATAGAGACCTTTTCCTCTCCATTTATAGGCCAGATAAGTTGCACTTACATTGGAAGTAAGTTGTCTAAAATTATTGGCCTTGGTAATATTTA
>JAAESS010000189.1 GCA_024229195.1 Flavobacteriales bacterium
AATTGGCTTTGGGTAGATAAATTTGATGGAATTAAGGATGATAGAGGTTCTCGTGATAACAGATTAGCAATTGATCAATTTTCTAATATATATTGTGTTGGTGGATTTGAAAATACGGCAAATTATGGTCCTTATTCCATTACATCAAATGGAGAATGGGATGCTTTTATCTTTAAAATGGATAAAAATGGAAACTGGCTTTGGGTAAAAAATGTAGGAAGTAACAAAACAGATAGAGCAGATGGTATTGCTATTGATGTATGTGATGATATTTATATCACTGGAGAATATCGTAATCCTATGGTATTTCCAGGTGCAAATGCATCAAACGGAACGGATACGCTTAGTCATAAACAGAAAAGAGATGTATTTGTTGCTAAAATAAATGCTAATGGAGATTGGCAATGGGCCAAAAGAGCAAGAAGTTCAGGAACAGACAAGCCATATCAGATGTCTGTAGATGCCAATAAACAAGTGTTTGTAGGTGGTACTGCTAAAGGGGAAATGACTTTTACAAATGGGTTGGTTGTTACCCCTCAAATTCCTGGTGATACTACTGCATCTGCTTGGGTCGCTCAGTTGGATGGATCTTCAAACACTGGAGATTGGGTTTGGGCAAAAATGGCTGGATGCGATACGGATGATGATGATAGAACAGGAGATATTTGTCCAGATGGATTTGGAAATGTTTATGCAATAGGTTTCTTTGAAGAGTTAGCAAATTTTGATGGAACTATCTTAGATGCAACTGGTAGAAGAAAAGATATTTTTGTTTGGAAGATGAGCATGACTCCTATGCCACCTTTTACTGTCAATAATATTTATGACACTATTTTTGTAGATAGCACGGTTTATAATCCGATGGATTCAGGTATATCAATTATTAGTAGTTTTTATATAAACGGTTGCGATACTATTTTTACCGATTCAATAATCCATAAACGATATGCTGTCATGGTGATGTATGATGTAAATCCTGTCGGAACTGCAACAATTGATATAAATGGAAACACTATTTCTGCATTCCCATATGCGGAAGAGTATTTTTATGGAGATGCAGTTAATTTATCAGCAAATATTAATGCTGGTTGGTACTTTGATTCTTGGAACTCATTAAACAATTCTTTAAATACAAATGTTACAAACCCTACTAACTTTTCTGCTGCTAATGAGGATACAATTGTATTAAATATCAATGCAATTCCTCCTACTTCCGCATTCATTTATGGAGGAGATTCTATTTGCAATAATTCAAAAGAAAACGCTCAAATTACAATCGACTTTGTTGGTGCTGCACCTTTTACTTTTGTTTATGCAATTGATGGAATTGTTCAGCCATCTATTACCACAAGCTCAAATCCTTACATAATTAACACTGCTATTGATGGAATTTACTCTCTAATAAATATGTCAGATACTACAGGTGTTGGCTCTACAAATGGCTCAGTTTCTGTTGTGGTTTATAATTCCCCTATTGCTACTTTTAAAATTATCCCAGATACGATTACCATTAATTATCCTGTTGCACATTTTGTTGACAAAACAAGTGGTAATATAGTAGATTGGTTATGGAATTTTGGTGATAATTCTA
>JAAESS010000190.1 GCA_024229195.1 Flavobacteriales bacterium
TATGTTCTTGCATTCGCAGCTGGTATAAACACCAAAGCTCCTATAGCCATCACGAACAATCCGATTGACATTCCTTTTCTATAACCAGTTTTAGCAAGAATAGCCGAGGATGGTAAAGCCATCACTACAAAGGATATATAGGATGCTGAAGCTACCAAATACGACTGTGCAGCTGTAAGTTCATTGATCGTCTTCATAAATGGGATCAGAGCACCATTGATCCAGGTCACAAAGCCAAAAATAAAGAATAAGGCTGCGATGATCATTAATGGCACAAAAGAGGATTGTTTGTTCATATCCTGGGTTTTATCGGGTTTAATTTAATATTTTGGTCAAATTGGGGGTAAACTTCGGAAATAAAAATAGCACTAATTAAATTGTCAAGATTGATTTTTCTACAAAAAACAAAATTATAAGGATAAATAACAATATTTAAAGGGCTTAGCGAAATAATTAATAAAGATCTGTTGCTAATCTACTTTGTTAATTGTTGACTTTTCTTCTTTCATTTCCTTTTTCAGTAATTTTTTTTCTGCACGAACACTATCTATTTGAACCTTTGTCATCTCCTTTTCCGCTGAAGTCTTCTTTAATCCCAACTTTTCCAGAAATTCTCTTCCATTTGAAAAATCAAATCGATAAGAAATACCAACACCCTGGGTATATCCATCTCCCTCAGCTGCAGTAAACTGAATTTCGTTTTGTCTGTTATACACCTTTGCCTGAAAGGTTTCTGATCTGTTTAAAGGCATCATGACTTCCACCTCACCTATCACATTAGAATTGGTATTTGAGCCAACCGGAACTCCTACTTTACCACTAACGGTGACTTTATTTGCAATTCTTCCGGAAACCTCTAAGCCTAGCTGATCATCTGTTATCACATCCTGCACATTACTTTGGGTGCCAATATCATAGCTAACTCCTACTTCGAAATTTTCATTCTGACTTTCAAGCACATTAGAGAGAAGCTGAGATGCTTTCTGCGCTATTGTACCGGCAATAGCAGCATTTCCGTCAAAATTTGTTTTATTGTTGTTTGTTCTTGCAAATACCCCGGTAGCTAAAAGGGAAAAGAATTGTGTCAACTTATCATCCTCGTTCCTCAATTTAAAATCGAGTTCACCCGCCACTGTCGAACTGGCATTCGGAATTTTCACGTCAAAATCAAGATTAGGTGCAGACAAATTTCCTGTGATCATGGTATACAATTCTACATCAATTTTTCGAGAGCCTGAGACATCATCCAGCAGCACAGAGGGGTTTGCTCGAGTATAATTTATAGCAACAATATCAACCTGAGCATCATAAGGATTTCCATTCCAAACAATGGTTCCTCCTTTTTGAACAATAAAATCTTTATTAATAATATTTTTAAATTGATATTCACCGTTGTCTACAACAATATTACCGTACATTTCAAATCGACCTTTTGTATCGATATTCAAAGTCAAATTACCATCTCCGGAACCCCTTAAAACACTTCCTGTATTCTTATCTAAAACGATTTCAGCCACAGCATCTTTTGTAACTTTCAATCTGAAATTAAGTTGAAGACCTTTTAACTTATCAAATACAATTTCCTTTTTTTTCTCTTCTCCCTCTTCTAATTCTTCTTCATTCGGATTTTCAAATCGAATTAATTTTGAACTATTGACTTTACTTATATTACCCAATGGTACAATAAACTCGGTACCCGGATTGGTAGTTCCATTTACATTGATCACCAAATTATCTGTTAATCCTTTTAAAGTCGTTTTTCCTTTGAGCAATCCCGTTCCATAATATAATGCTCCTTCTTTATCTTCTGTGTTTAGCACCAAAAGATTATCAGTTGTCAGCGAAAGATCAAGCATCCATTTTTTAAAGCTGTCATGTGTTATTGTTCCGCCTATTATACCTCTGGTTTTTTTGGCCCTATCCAACACTTCAAATGATTGAAATTCAAAAGTATGATCATATAATTTAACAACAGATTCTCCTTCAAAATCATAATTAACATTGAGATAGGGCAACTCAAGCCCTGATTCAATCAAAGTGATTTCTCCTGCAATATCCGGATTGGCCAAATTTCCTGTGATTGTTGCCTCGCCGCTGGCCAAACCCCTGATCTTTGACAAAACACTCTTACCTAAAGGACTAAAAGCATTTATCCTAAATCTATCGAGTTTAGCTGAGGCCAAAATACTTGGTTCTTCGGTAGATAAATCAATGGCGCCTTGTGCAGAAAACGTATTGAGATCGCTATTATCAAGATTCAGATTGAAGGTGTAATTTCTGATATTATCATCAGAGGCTGCTTGAAAATTCAGATCACCGTAATAATCTTCATTGATACTAAAATAATTAATGGCCAGATCAGCCACCGGCAGGGTTTTCTTATTGATCGTTCTAAAATTGATTGAGCCATTTACTTTTCCATCAATTGCGACGCTGTCAATATCAGGTGTAATATCTGAAAGGTTCACATCGCTGAGGCTAAGATCAACATTTCTTTGTTGATCTTCTGTAATCAGACCTGCCAAATGAACCTTCTGATTTCCGCTGATCATGTTAAAATTATCGATCGCATAAGTCTTGATATCCTTATCATAAACAACTTTATTCTGATCGTTGTCTTCAGGATTAATATGCCATGTGTTCTGTTTAAAGGTCAACTCCGAATGTTTTAAACCAAAAACAGATTGATTCTTTTCGTTAAAGGTGTGATAAAAACTGAACATATACTTTTCTTGCTTTTCCTTGCCACCGATCATATCTGCCCTCATAAACAAGGTGTCATTCAACATGATATTTACAAGATTCAGTTCAGATAAGGTGTAATATTTAGAATCTATTTCATCTATACTTAAAAGCGTATTGTAAAGCGGATTTTTATTGTCAACCTTTAATTTGATCTGGTCGATCGCATAATCAAAAGCTTCTATTTTAGGTGATTTGACAGAAAGTTTAAATATATCCTGATCAGAATCAACTTTTCCATTGACAATTGAATTAGATCCTATCTGTATATCCGGAAAGAAAACATCTACGATCTTATTGTAAATATTAAATCGAAAATCAAGAAATTGACCCGGAGTCACCGGTTCTTTTTCATAATTTACAAAAAGACTTCCCAAAGAATTCATCCCCAGCTTCATTAATTGGCGATATTTAAAATTTCCTCTTACATAACCATTAATAATATCTGTCGAATTCACTTTCAATTCTCTTATACTATCCTTATTTTCAGAAGTTATCGTAAAATCCTTAAAATAATAATCGTTATTCTGATTCGAATAAGAAGCATCTTTAAAACTTAGTGAGCCTTCGATATTATCCAAACTGCTACCCGTCAGATCCATCTCAATTTTTCCTTTTAAAATTGATTTTTCATCCCTTGTAAACAGATTTAAGGTTAAAAAATCAGCATAGGCCACATCCGCATTAAAATTGAATTTTTTGACCTCCGATAATTCTGCAAGTCCTCTAAATTCTAATTTAATATTAGGATCATTCACACTCAAGTAACCATTAAACTGTTTTTCCTGAAGGATCCCATTGATATCTATGTTAGAATAGGTATAACCCTTATACTGATGCTTTGAAACATGTCCTTTAACCTTTATATTAATCTTATCAGCCGAAAACCCCTGGCCTTGAACTTCTCCTATCATTGAAAATTCACCTATCAGTGAATCACTAACGAATTCTCCTAAATTAAAATCTACGAGTTCTACCTTACCTTCATATGAAACCAGATCTCCCTGATCAATATTTAACAATTTTAAATCCACATCAGACATGCCCAGTTCAGCAATGGTCCTTAATTGAATATCAACAGACGATTTGGTAATTGCGACTTTCCCACGGCTTGAAAAATAACCTAACTTTTCCATTTCTTTGGGGATTTTAGCACCCAAAAGATCTGGTAGCAAATTCACCAAATGGTCGTAATTAGAACTAATTTCCTTTATGTCTCCATTCAATTTGAATTTTTCAGGATATAAAAGATTCTTTAAGTATACATCTCCTCTCAAAGAAGAATTTCTATCCGAATGGAGATCTATCTCCTCCAATGCAAAGTCATTGATGGTTCCTTTCGCTTTGCAAGTAAAATGGATGATATCATGTTTACCAAACTCACCATATAATTTCTTAAGATCAGATAGAACAATATCACTCTCTCTGAAATCAGCATCGATTTGAACTTTATTTGTAAAATCTGATAAATCACCTGGTTCATAATTAAAAATAACATCTGCAATGAGTTTAGATCCTTTCGTAGCCAGTTTTGAATCCAAAAATTCCATTTTAGAATCTGAATAACTAAAATCAGTACTAAAACTCGTAATGGCAACACCGTGGTTTTCAATTACTCTCAGGTCATTGATTTTAGCACTTACATTAGACCCTTTAATTTTAAAATCATCAAAATCTCCATAAATCTGTTGATAGTAAACGATGGGTTCTTCTTTTCTATTTTTATTGAAAAGTGTAAAATTGATCCCCTCTAATTTGATTGATGAAGATGACATTTTAAAAGTTGTATTTTTTTTTGTTTCTCCACTTTTGAACTTATTAACAAAAACAGAGAGATTATTTATTTCTTCACCTTCGTAAGTGGTCATATTGAAATCACCATTGGAAAGGTGAATTTCTCCAAAATTCAGTTCATTACTAATTATATTTCGGTAATTCAAAACCGAGGTCTTTAGACTCTCCGCAGAAATTAAAGTATCTCCATGATGGTCCTTGATCAATACATTTTTTAAAGCAACATTTCTAATGGAAGACAGATCGAGCTTCTGAATCTCAATAGCAGTACCATAATTCGCGTTGACTCTGCTAGTGACGAATCTCGCAAGACCAGTTTGAACAGTGGTAAATGAAAGTATTACACTTAGCATCACCAGTAAAAAACTGCCCAGCAAAAAAATACGAATTGCTATTCTTTTAAACCGCTTGATAATTATTTATTTCTAAATTTGCACTTTTAAAAGTACAATATTTGTGCCTAAATAATTATAATGAAAAAAAAAACTATCCACATACTTTCAATAGAGTCATCCTGCGATGATACGGGCGCTGCAGTCCTTAAAAATAATAGGGTGCTCTCTAACGTAATTGCCGGTCAAAAAATTCATGCTGAGTATGGTGGAGTAGTTCCGGAGTTGGCCTCAAGGGCCCATCAGCAGAATATTGTCCCAGTGGTGGACCAGGCCCTAAAAAAAGCTGGAGTTGATAAAAATGAACTAGATGCCATTGCATTTACCCAAGGTCCGGGTTTAATGGGTTCTTTGTTGGTCGGTACTTCCTTTGCCAAGTCATTATCCTTAGCACTGGACATCCCTCTGATAGCGGTAAATCATATGCAGGCCCATGTACTTGCCCACTTTATAGAGGAAGAGACTCAAAATGAGCCTCCTTTTCCTTTTCTCTGCTTGACCATCAGTGGAGGACATACACAAATACTTAAGGTTAGTGCTTACGACAAATTTGAAATTCTCGGAGAAACCATAGATGACGCTGTCGGAGAGGCATTCGATAAAACTGCTAAATTATTAGGACTTCCCTATCCCGGTGGTCCGTTGATCGATAAATATGCCAAAAAAGGCAATCCAAAAGCCTATGCTTTTTCAGAACCTAAAACTCCAAAACAATTGGATTTCAGTTTTAGCGGATTTAAAACTGCCATTCTATATTTTTTACAAAAAGAACAGAAAAAAGATCCTGACTTTATCAAGAATAATCTAAATGATATATGTGCTTCAGTTCAACACAGCATTGTAAATATCTTGATGAATAAAATGAAAAAAGCAGTAAAATTATCAGGTATAAAACAGGTAGCTATCGCAGGTGGAGTTTCAGCAAATTCGGAAATCAGATCTACTTTAAAACATATGGAAAAAGATTTGGGCTGGACCACTTATATTCCCAAATTCGAATATACTACAGACAATGCTGCCATGATCGGAATCGTTGGCTATTTCAAATACCTCAATCAAGATTTTGGGAAAGAAAACATCTTAGCGGCCTCAAGACTAGATATAAATGATTGAATGGATTTTTAAAATCCATTCAATCATTCAATATTTGTTTCTCTACATTAATGCAGCTGCCAATTTTTTATAGAATCCTTTATTGAGTTTTTCCCTGATAGATGAAAATGCAGTGATCGTCTCTTCAACATCATCTAAATTATGTGCCGATGTTGGGATCAATCTCAATAGAATCATACCTTTGGGAATTACAGGATAAACTACAATTGAACAAAAGATACGGTAATTTTCTCTTAGGTCATTCACCATTGCCATTGCTTCAGGAATATCTCCTTCCAGAAAAACCGGAGTCACACATGTGTTTGTTTTTCCAATATTAAATCCTTTCTCTACTAAACCGCTTTGAAGGGCATTTACATTTTCCCATAATTTAGATCTCAATTCAGGCATGGTCCTGATCATATCAAGCCTCTTTAATGCGCCCTTTACCATAGCCATAGGCAAAGACTTGGCAAACATTTGAGATCGCATATTGTACTGTAAGTACTTTATAACATCTTTATTTCCAGCGAAAAATGCACCAATTCCGGCCATTGATTTCGCAAAAGTAGCAAAATAGACATCGATCTCATCCTGAACTCCCTGCTCTTCTCCGGCACCGGCTCCTGTCTTACCTAATGTACCAAATCCATGAGCATCATCAACAAGAAGTCTGAAGTTATATTTTTTCTTTAAAGCAACAATCTCTTTCAATTTTCCCTGCTCTCCTCTCATTCCGAAAACACCTTCACTGATCACTAGGATTCCGCCATTTGTCTCTTCAGCTTTATTTGATGCCCTGATCAAGTTCTTTTCAAAACTTTCCATGTCATTATGGCGAAAAGTAAATCGCTTACCCTGGTGCAGTCTCGCTCCATCGATAATACAGGCATGTGAATCCATATCATAAACAACCACGTCATTTTTTGTAACAAGAGCATCTATGGCCGAGACCATACCTTGATAGCCAAAATTTACGAGGTATGCTGCTTCTTTTCCAACAAATTCTGCACATTCTCTTTCTAATTGCTCATGGTGATTTGTATGTCCACTCATCATCCTGGCTCCCATAGGGTAGGCCATTCCATGTTCTGCCGCTGCTGCTGCATCTACTTCAATTACTTCGGGATGATTCGCCAAACCTAAATAATCATTTATACTCCAGGTAATAACTTCCTTACCATTGAACTTCATTCGGTTCGATATATTCCCTTCCAATTTAGGAAAAACATAATAGCCTTCAGCTTGCTTTGCCCACTTCCCTAAAGGTCCTTTGTCCTTTATTATTCTTTCAAATAAATCTTTCATGTAACTATATCATTTCAACTGACGATCATAAAATCATCATATTTAATTATTTGCAAAAATAGAAAAAAATAGTGAGTCAATGATTTCTATGTTTATAGTTTTTTAAAAAAAGAAAAAGGCCGTTTGAAATTCAAACAGCCTTTTTTTCTAAATATCTTTCTTTTTCTCTATTTGATAATCTCCAGAGAACTTTTTTCTTGTTTCTTAGAATCAAAGAAGCCTTGCTCTCTCATCCATTCGTCACTGTAAATCTTTTCCATATATCTTGAACCGTGATCCGGTAAAATCATTACAACCACACTATTCTCATCGAAGTATCCTTTCTCTGCATATTGAGTTGTTGCCTGCAATACCGCACCACTCGTATATCCTGTAAAAAGACCTTCAACCATTGCAAGTTCTCTTGCCTTATGAGCTGCTGCCTCATCACTAACCTTTTCAAATACATCGATAACGTCAAAATTAGTCGCTGATGGTATAAGGTTCTTTCCAAGACCTTCAATTCTGTATGGATAAATCTCTTTGGTATCAAAATCAGAGGTTTCATGAAACTTCTTTAAAATTGAACCAAAAGCATCGACTCCTAGAACCTGCACCTTTGGATTTTGTTCTTTTAAATATTTACCTACCCCAGAGATCGTTCCGCCTGTTCCACTAGCCACAACAACATGCGTCACTGTACCCTTGGTTTGTTCCCATATTTCGGGACCTGTAGAACGATAATGTGCTTCAGAATTCAGATCATTAAAATATTGATTGATATAAACCGAATCTGCCGTCTCTTCATGCAGTCTTTTAGCTACTTGATAATATGATCTTGGATCGTCTGCACTAACATTGGCAGGACATACATATACTTTGGCTCCCATGGCCCGTAGCATATTAATTTTTCCTTTCGAAGCTTTTGAATTTACAGCAAGAATACACTCATAACCTTTAATGATACATACGAGCGCAATACTAAAACCTGTATTTCCAGAAGTAGTTTCTATTACTTTACTTCCCTTTTTCAAAATCCCTCTTTTTTCAGCTTGCTCTACAATATGCGTCGCAATTCTGTCTTTCATTGAGTGACCTGGATTAAAGGCCTCATATTTTGCCAGAAACTGACCGTCTAACTCTTTTGTTATTTTATTTAGTCGCAAAAGTGGTGTGTCTCCAACTAAATCTAATATATTATTAGTTATACCGTTATGCTTTTTCATAAAAAATATAGTGCTTTGATTATAAAAACCGAGCAAATTTAAGATTTTTTTTAAACAACTCGTGATTCTCAAGAGAAGATTGTCTGAGCCCTTCGTCTACATACAATAATACAAAAATTATATTACTTGCTAATTCCCTCTAAGTCAAATAGAAAGCAATAATCTCTTGCCACTTCTTTTAAAGCATCAAATCTTCCTGAAGCTCCTCCATGACCCGTTTCCATGTTTGTATGTAAAAGCAATTGGTTTTGATCCGTTTTGTTAACTCTCAATTTAGCGACCCATTTGGCCGGCTCAAAATATTGCACCTGAGAATCATGCAACCCGGTAGTCACAAGCATATGCGGATAATCATGTTTTTTTACATTATCATAAGGTGAATAGGATAACATATAATCATAAGATTCTTTCTCCTTTGGATTCCCCCATTCATCGAATTCTCCCGTAGTTAAGGGAATACTTTCATCCAACATAGTGGTCACCACATCCACAAAAGGAACTGCTGCTATTACACCATTAAAAATTTCAGGATTCATATTGATGACTGCTCCAACCAGTAATCCTCCGGCTGAACCTCCTTCTGCATATAAATGAGATGCTGAAGTATACTTTTGAGCAATGAGGTGTTTTCCGGCATCGATAAAATCATTAAATGTATTCTTTTTTGTAAACATCTTACCGTCTTCATACCAAATACGACCCAGATACTCACCTCCTCTGACATGAGCAATGGCATAGACGAATCCTCTATCAAGTAAGCTCAAGCGAACAGAACTAAACCTGTCACTTACAATACTTCCGTAAGACCCGTAACCATATAGAAGCAAAGGTGTATTTTCATTGATTGTTGTTGCTTTATTATACACCAAGGAAATGGCTACTTCTTTACCATCTCTGGTCTTGGCCCATATTCGCTCACTTTTGTAATTGTCTTTATCAAATTTTCCTCCCAGAACCTCTTGCTCTTTCTGTACATCCTTTGAACGATCATCTACATTAAAGTCTATCACCGAATTGGGTGTGGTTAGGGAATTATAGCTATACCTGATTACATTTGTATCAAACTCCGGATTATTGTACACCGCTGCAGAATAGGTCTCCTCTTCAAAAGGCAAATAGTAATCATCGCTCCCATCCCACTTTTTAATTCGAATTTTATTGAGCCCATTGTGTCTTTCTTCCAACACCAGAAAGTCCTTAAAAATAGAAATATCTTCAAGAAGGGTATCCTCTCTGTGTGGGATAACATCTTTCCAATGTTCCTTTTGAGTTTGACCAATTGGCGTTTTCATCAATTTGAAATTCAAGGCACCATTAAAATTGGTCAGTATATAAAAATCATCTCCATAATGAGCGATGCTATACTCTAATTCTTTTTCTCTTGGCTGTATGATCTTGAATGCTCCTTCGGGATTCTCTGCATCCAGATAACGATATTCGGTAGATAAGGTACTGTATGATCCAATAATTATAAATTTGGTTGATTTTGATTTGTAAACAAAAGTCCAGAAAGTTTCATCTTTTTCTTCAAAAATCAATTCATCGTCCTTCACATCTGTTCCCAGAACATGCTTGTAAATCTTATCACTCCTCAGCGTAACAGGATCTTTTCTGGCATAAAAAACTGTTTTATTGTCATTGGCCCATGCCGTGCTGCCTGTTGTGTTTTTGATCACCTCCGGAAACAATTCAAGCGTTTCGAGATCTTTAAAACGGATATCATATTGTCTTCTGCTAATGGTATCAACTCCAAATGCAGCAATATTGTTTGCACGGTTTACATTCAGACCCGTTAAGGCATAATAATCATGGCCCTTAGCCAGCACATTGACATCAACAATAATGTCTTCTTCTGCCTCAAGGCTCCCTTTTTTTCTTGTGTAAACAGGATATTGTTTACCAGTTTCATACTTGGTGATATAGTAATATCCATTTTTTTTATAAGGCACCGATTCATCATCTTCCTTAATTCTGGATTTCATCTCTTCAAAAAGATCTTCCTGAAATTGTTTGGTATGCGCAGTCATTGTATCATAATACGCATTCTCAGCATTCAAATAATCGATGACTTCGGGATTCTCTCTCTCATTCAACCAATAATAATCATCCACTCGTACATCTCCGTGAATTTCCATTTCCTTGGGAATTCTTTCAGCTATTGGAGGCTTTATCTCCTTATTCGACATATTTGTTTCTTTTGTAAGTTCTGATTTCTCTTTTTCACAGGAGATTGCAAAAGTAAGAGATAATATTATGACAATTACATTTAATTTTCGCATCTAAAAAAGGTTATTGGTTTAATTATTATTTTTACAACTGAGTTTAAAGATAAACCAAATGAAAATTTAATCAAAAAAACAGATTATGTTCGGAGATATGGAAGGAATGATGGCCAAATTAAAAGAGGCTCAGGCAAAAATTGAAGAGACTAAAAAGCGATTAAGTACGGTGATGGTTGATGGAGACGCAGGCAACGGAATGGTTGTTGTTACTGTTACCGCCAATAGAGAAGTCAAAAATATTGCGATTGATGACCAACTCTTGGAAGATAAGGAGGCCTTAGAAGACTACCTGATCATAGCCTTGAACAAGGCGATTGAACAGGCGAATCAAATTAATGAGGCAGAAATGGCAGCCGCCGCTAAGGGTGGACTTCCTGACATACCTGGTATGGACATGTTTAAATAAGGGTTCAAGTACCATCGTGAAGACGCCTATTCTTTTCTGATTTCAGCATATACGCACTGATAAGGTACTGTGCTAAAATGTACGTCAGCATAATAGACACTGAGTAATAAGCCCTGGGTTCGTGAAATTTATTCAGTGCGATCATACTATCAGACAGAATAAATAAAATGGCCCCGATTAAAAGCACCATACTTGTACCATTTTTTTTCACCAAATACCTCAATAAACTTACCGATCCAAATAAAGATATGGCCAATCCATAGATTATGACGGGAATCAAAAAATCATTGAGCCCCGGTTTTAATATCCTGATCAACAGGATAAAAAACAAAGAAAAAGGAAATAATGCGCCAATCTTTTTACCTAAAGAGCTATTGGCCAACCCTTTTGAAAAAATAGCGATGTATAACAATTGGGTTATTAAAAAAGCTGCGATCCCAAAAAGAAATAAATTACTTTTATCCAGTAATAGAACATCTCCAAGGAAGGAAAATATTAATGCCAATATATACAGCTTGTTCCTAGATTTTGAACCTGCTACATAAAAGGCTGCCAAAGCAGGAATAATCAGGGGTTTACTGATTGTTTGCCATAATGAATTATCGTTTATAATAGCGATAATATCGGTTATGGAAACCAAAAGAAAAATCAAAAGAAAAAACTTTTGTAAACGGTTTATGTCACTCATAGATCAGAATTCAGGTAAGATACAATTGTCAGAAAGCTTCAAAAGTAATGGATTTAAACCACTCTTTAATGATTCATTCATTATTTTAGACCCTTCTTTATGACATTGTAAACAAGCTCCAACAAATAAAATTTGACTTTGTTCTTTTATATTAAAAGGTCTAAAATCACTTCGGGTTGATCGTTTTTTTGCATCATACTTCTTTAGAAAAGGAATCCAGGCGTCCTCTGGTAATCCATCAATAGAATTTAATTCATATTCGGGCTCAAAAACCCATCTTTCTGAAGTTTTTTGGACAAGATACTTTAGACTTCCCTTTCCATAACCCAGGGCTGCCGGATCAGCATGACAAGAAACACAATTCCTTACTTCTGAAGCAACTTCACAATAACGGTAAGGTTTATTCTACAAGAAATAAAGTACAGGTTTTAGAACTGTGATATATTTTATTGAAGCATTGTTAGGTAGTCTTGTTCAGAAATCATGGGGATTCCAAGGCTCTCTGCTTTTTCTTTTTTACTGGGCCCCATGTTATCTCCTGCAATAATAAAACTTGTTTTTTTCGAGATAGATCCTGTTACTTTTCCTCCATTGTCTTCTATGGATTTTTTAAGTTCATTTCTCGACAAGATTTGAAATACACCAGAAACAACAAATACTTTTCCTTTCAAAATTTCTGTTTGATCTGCAAATAAAGCCTCATCTATTGAAAGATTTAAACCGTAGTTTTTCAATCTATCGATTAACAATCGGTTGCCTTGATCACTAAAAAAATGTATGATACTTTCAGCAATTCTTTCTCCAATCTCGTCTACCAGAATAAGTTCCTCATAACTGGACTGCATTAATGAGTCAATATTTTTATAGTGACGTGCTAGTTTTTTAGCTACGGTCTCACCTACAAAACGAATACCTAAGGCAAATAAAACTTTCTCAAAGGGAATTTTCTTTGAAGCCTCAATTCCGTTTACCATATTCAATGCAGATTTTTCAGCCATTCTCTCTAATGGAATAATTTGATCTGGACTGAGATCATAGAGGTCTGCAAAATTATTGATCAGGCCATTTTTAAAAAGTAATTCTACAGATTCTGCCCCTAAGCCATCAATATTCATGGCTTTTCGGCTGATATAGTGCTGAATCCTTCCTGTAATTTGTGTCGGACATCCAAATTCATTTGGACAATAATGTTTAGCATCCCCCTCTTTTCTTTGTAATTCAGTACCACAATCAGGACAATGTGTTATATATTGAATTGGTTCAGTATCCATGCCTCTTTGTGCGAGATATATTCCCACTATTTTAGGGATAATCTCTCCCCCTTTTTCTACATATACCGTATCCTTAAGTCGCAAGTCCAGTTTCTCAATCTGATCGGCATTGTGTAAAGAAGCTCTTTTCACAATTGTTCCTGCCAATTCAACAGGCTCAAGATTGGCTACCGGTGTTATGGCACCTGTACGACCTACCTGATAGGTCACTTTATTGAGGATCGTACTGGCTTGTTCTGCTTTAAATTTATACGCCAAAGCCCATCTTGGAGCTTTTGCAGTATAGCCTAACTCCTCCTGATAATGAAGTGAATTAACTTTGATGACCACTCCGTCTGTTTCATAAGGAAGTTCATGTCTTTTATGGTCCCAAAATTCTAAAAACTCAATAATTTCATCGATGTTTTTGCAAAGCTTGATCGTTTTTGGCACTTTAAATCCGAGTGAAGCTGCATGGCTCAAAGTTTCATAATGTGTTGGAAATGGATTTTTTTCGGCAACTACCTGATACAATAAACAATCAAGCGGACGATTTGCGACCTCAGCGCTATCTTGTAATTTCAGACTACCACTGGCAGTATTTCTGGGGTTTCTGTATGGATCCTCACCTGCTTCAATCCTATCTTTATTCATTTGTTCAAAACCATCAAGGGGTAAAATGATCTCACCTCTAATATCAAATGAAGTCATCTTTTCTCCTCTTAAAACAAGTGGTATTGATCTGATTGTCTTAACATTTGCTGTGACATCATCTCCCATAAAGCCATCTCCACGCGTAACTGCTTTAAGAAACTTCCCATTTTCATAACTCAGATTGATCGAGGCCCCGTCATATTTTAGCTCACAAGTAAATTCGAGAACAACATCTCCAAGTATTTTTTGAATTCTCTTTTCCCAATCCAGAATATCCTCTTTTGAATAAGAATTATCTAAAGAATACATCCGGTTTTTATGTGTAACAGTATTAAAATTTTTGGTAACCTGCCCTCCCACTCGTTGCGTCGGAGAATTTGGATCGGCAAATTCAGGGTGTTTGAGTTCAAGTTCCTGCAACTGTTTTAGTTTGACATCAAAATCAAAATCTGATATACTAGGCTCATCAAGAACATAGTACCTATAATTATGTTGCCTGAGTTCTTCTCTCAGTGTTTGAATCTTTCCTTGAACTGTGGTCATTAAGTGTTTGTTTTTGGGTTTCTAA
>JAAESS010000191.1 GCA_024229195.1 Flavobacteriales bacterium
ATTGTAAATTTGGAGACTTATGAATTCAAAATGCTAAACATGAGCAAGGAGTCTGATTTTTATGAGAAACTAAAAAAGAGTCTGACGGAGACCACTGAGTTCCCGACCAAATATATGTATAAATTTATCATACCGAGTGGGGATGAAAAATTCAAGCAAATCGAGACAATATTTGATAATATGGGAGCAGTGATCAATTCCAAACCATCAAAAACAGGTAAGTATACCAGTTTGACTATTTTGGTCAAAATGGAATCTCCTGATCATGTCATTAGTAAATATCAGGAAGTGTCTAAAGTAGAAGGCGTGATATCTTTGTGATATTTTTAACATCAATATAAAAAATAAAAAATATTTTTGACCGTTCTGGAGAATTTAAATAGCCAAAGGAAACAATTAAAAATGAGGTTAAAGAAAGTAATTATTCTGTCTGCCGTTTTGATGTGGGGTATAGTGAAAGGACAGGATGAAAAAAAAGTACTTTTTAGCGTAGATCAAAATCCTGTTTACAATGCTGAGTTTATCAGGGTTTTTGAGAAGAATAAAGACATTGTTGTTGAAGATGATCGAAAAGATTTTGATGATTATTTTGAGCTTTTTGTCGATTTCAAGTTAAAACTTAAACAGGCTCGAGATCTTGAGTTAGATACACTATCGTCATATACTTCCGATTTATCAAAATATAGAGAACAACTTATTCAACCTTATCTTCAAAACCCTGAAGCCACGGAAGAATTGGTTCAAGAAGCCTATCAGAGAACTATAGAAGAGGTTAATGCCAGTCATATACTGGTTATGCTTAAGCCGGATGCAAGTCCGACTGACACTTTGAAAGCCTATCAAAAAATATCAACTGCCCGAAGCCAAATTGTCAATGGAGCAAGTTTTGACAGTATTGCCAATGTCTATTCAGAAGATCCTTCAGTTAAAATGAATAATGGAAATTTGGGATATTTTTCTGCCTTTTCAATGGTTTATTCATTCGAAAATGCAGCATATAAAACTGAGGTAGGTGAAGTTTCCATTCCATTCAGAACACAATACGGATATCATATTCTAAAAGTAAATGAGAAAAGACAATCACAGGGAGAGGTTCAGGTAGCTCATATTATGGTTAAAAATGACAGCACAGTTCTTCTTCAGTCAAAAGATAAAATTTATGAGATCTACAAAAAACTGGAACAAGGAGGCGATTTTGCAACTATCGCCAAGGAACATTCTGATGATCTGAGTTCAGCTCAAAAAGGGGGAGTATTACCGAAATTTGGAACTGGAAGAATGATCAAATCTTTTGAGGATGTCGCTTTTGGCTTAGAAAATGAAGGCGATTTTTCAACACCATTTGAGAGTGATTACGGTTGGCATATATTAAAATTATTAAAAAAATATCCTGTTGCTTCATATGAAGAACTGTATCCTAAACTGCAGTCAAAAGTAAAAAACGGAACTCGTTCGAGCTATGTAGAGCAGTCATTGGCGCAAAAAATTGCAAAAGATTATAAGGTAGTGACCTTTAAGGCAAAACTTCAGTTATATCCGAATATTGATGGATTTGAACAGAATAAAGATACTTTATTGCTTATTCAGGAAATGAGTTATAGTGGTGATGATTTTTATAGTTTTGCCAAAGATTTTAAAGATAGAATCAAAGAAGATGTTTTTGAAGAGTTTAGTAATAAAATGATCATAGAATATTACAAAGCGCATCTAGATGAAACCAACAAAGAGTTTGCCCTGACCTATCAAGAATATAAGGATGGTTTGTTGTTGTTTGAATTGCTTCAAAAAGAAGTTTGGGAACGATCTGAAAAAGACACCCTGGGCCTTGAACATTATTTTGAACAAAATAGAACAAAGTATGTTTGGAAAAAAAGAGCAGAATTAAGCATTGCGAGTTGCACCCAAATAGAAAAGGCAAACCTTGTACACAAACTTCTTTTGGAGGGTAAAAATACAGATACCATAAAAGCTATGGTCAATGAAGGTGCTACGATTCACGTTTTATTTAGTAAAGGAAAATTAGAAGAAGGAAGTTCTAAGTTACCTGATGGCTATGCTTTCAAATTAGGAGTCTCGGAAATTTTTGAGGAAGAGGAGCATAACTTTACCATCATTGATGTTGATGTTATTATCGAACCTCAATGGAAAGATTTAAAGGAAACCCGCGGTGAGGTGATGAATGATTACCAGAATTACCTGGAAGCGGAATGGGTTAAGAATTTGCGGCAAACTTATAAAGTCAAAGTGAATCAGAAGAATTATAAGCAACTTAAAAAGAGATTCACCAGTCAATGAAATTAAGGGTTTTTACATATTTGATTTTAGTCGCAGGTTTTATATCCTGTCAGCAACAAGCTCCAGAGCTTGATGCGGCTGCAAGGGTCAATGATTCTTATTTGTCAAAAGAGGAACTCAACGAGGCTATGCCTGAAGGGCTGCCAGCTGAGGATAGTTTGCTCTTCAGGAATAATTATATCAAGATGTGGGCAACCAAAAAATTACTTTTGGATAAGGCGAGGATAAATGTTGATGATAGAGATCGTGAAATTCAGGAACTCGTTCGTAATTATGAACATGAATTATTGATCGAAAGATACAGAAAGGCATTGCTTCAGCAGGAATTGGATACTTTGATTACAGAGGAGGACATCAATGATTATTACGAGGCAAATAAGAATGTGTATAGACTGAATGAGGAATTAATGCAGTTGAAATATATTCATTTTAGCAGTGATTTATCAGACAAAAAAGATTTTATAAAATTATTTAAGTCGAATGAAAAGGAGGATATCGAAGAATTGATCGCAAGGGAATTAGAATTTAATTCTTTCTCATTAAACGATAGTATCTGGGTCAGTTATAGAGATGTTGAAAAAAAGCTCCCTTTTTTAAATGATGAAAAAAGAATAAAAAAGAATCAATTTATTCAAAAAGAAGATTCATTAGGAGTATATTTGCTGGCTGTTAAAGACATACGTCGCAGAAACGATATTGCGCCGAAGGAATATGTAATTCCAACAATTCGACAAATGATTTTGCATAAGAGGAAATTGGAATTAATGAATGAGATTGAAAAAACAATAATAGTCGATGCCATTAACAACAAACAATTTGAACAGTATTGAGATGAAGAGAATTTTGATGATAGCCTTTCTTGCGTTTACTATGCAGATAGGAGCTCAGGAAAAAGTAAAGATTGACGGGGTTGCCACAGTTGTTGGAGATAACATTGTTCTGGATTCAGAAATTGATGCCTTTAAACAGGAATTGATTCAGCAAAGTGGAGGACAGATCGAAATATCTGATTGTGAAATGCTTGAGCAGATCATGAACAGAAAATTATTGGCCCATCATGCGGTTATTGACAGTATCATGGTCAATGAAGGCGAGATACAGCAACAGGTGCAGCGAAAAACAGATTATTTTACTCAGCAACTGGGATCCGTTGAAAAAATGTTGGAGCTTTATGGGTTTGATAACATGAAGGACCTTAAAGATGAATTATATCGAGTAGAAAGAGAAGGTTTACTTATCCAAAAAATGCAGCAAGAGCTAACGGCTGATATTGATATCACTCCTGAAGAAGTAAAGCGTTATTTCAATAGTTTGGAAAAAGAAGGGAATCTGCCTGAAATTGGAGCGGAGATAGAGTTATCTCAAATTGTTTTGAATGTTGAACCTTCTAAAGAGCAGGTTGAAAAGACCATAGAGCGGCTGAAGGAAATTAAAAAAGAAGTAGAAGACGGTGGGAATTTTAAAATGAAAGCGATCTTGTATTCTGATGATCCGGGTGTGACTCAGAATAGTGGTTTTTATTCGATAGAAAGAAATAGTCCTTTTGTAAAAGAGTTTAAAGAAGCAGCCTTTAGTATGGAAGAAGGTGAGATTTCACAGCCATTTAAATCTGATTTTGGCTACCACATCTTAATGGTAGATAAAATTAAAGGGAAACAAAGAGACGTATACCATATCTTGATGCAACCAAAACCTGATGATAATGCAGAAGAGGTTGTAAGAGATTCATTATCAGTTTACAGAGAACGTATATTGAAGTTGGAAATTACTTTTGATGATGCTGTACTGATATATTCACAAGACAAAGACACCAGATTAAGTGCAGGAGTTTTGATGAACCCTGAATCTGGTGATACTCATTTTGATCTGACCAGAATGGATCCGGACCTTTACGCAAAGGTGAGTAATTTAAAAGAAGGCGAGATCAGCAATGTCTTTATGGATGAAACCAGACAAGGCTTGAAGATGTACAAAATTTTATTGCTTAAGAGTCGTACAGAGGCACATACTGCAGATCTGGCCGAGGATTATGTGAAGATCATGGAGTTGGCTTTACAGAAAAAGAAAACTGAGTCAATTGAAAAGTGGTCCGAAGAAAAGATCAAAGATACCTATGTCAATATTAATCAGGTGTATACCAATTGCGAATTTAAAAGTAACTGGGCTAAAAATTAAGAAAGATGTCTGATGTTGCAAAAATCAATGGCCTTGTTGAGAACTATTCACTTTTAAAAAAGGAAATAGGAAAGGTTATTATTGGGCAGCATGATGCAGTAGATCATGTGTTACTGTCAGTTCTTTGCGGAGGACATTCCTTATTGATAGGAGTTCCTGGTCTGGCCAAAACGCTTTTGGTCAATACTGTTGCAAAAGCATTGGGACTGGATTTTAAGCGAATACAATTTACCCCAGACTTGATGCCTTCTGATATTCTGGGAAGTGAAATTC
This sequence comes from Flavobacteriales bacterium, assembly GCA_024229195.1. Classification (GTDB taxonomy): domain Bacteria; phylum Bacteroidota; class Bacteroidia; order Flavobacteriales; family Flavobacteriaceae; genus Lutimonas. The sequence goes on from JAAESS010000191.1 coordinate 4,744, forward strand.
TTGATGAGAACAGGCAATTTAAGTTTATCAAAGGCCCTATTTTTGCCAATATCATTTTGGCAGATGAGATCAATAGAACTCCACCAAAAACTCAGGCAGCCTTGTTAGAGGCCATGCAGGAAAAGTCAGTAACCGTTGCAGGTCACAGCTTTAATCTAGATTTACCATTTTTTGTTCTAGCCACACAAAATCCAATAGAGCAGGAGGGAACATATCCCTTACCTGAGGCACAGCTGGACAGGTTTATGTTTTCTATATACTTGGATTATCCAACATTTGAGGAGGAAGTTTTTGTAGCAAAGAACACAACAAATGATGAAGATATTAAAGTGAATCCCGTATTCACCCATAAAGACATCATCGAATACCAGCACCTGATCAGAAGGATGCCTATTGCAGACAATGTGGTAGAATACGCAGTTAAACTGGCAACCCGAACAAGACCTAATAAAGAAACAGCACCTGAAATCATCAATAATTATATTGATTGGGGCGCAGGACCAAGAGCTTCCCAAAATCTTGTCTTAGCATCAAAAGCTTATGCAGCTATTCACGGAAAATATTCTCCTGATATCGCTGATGTGCAGGCAGTGGCTCATGGAATACTGCATCACAGAGTTGTCAAGAACTACAAAGCAGAGGCAGAGGGCATCACAGAAACTCAAATTATCAATTCCTTACTTTAGATTAAAGCACTGTTAATCTGCGGATTAAAATCAAATTGAATCGTATATTTAACAATATAGGACAGGCTATTGTGAAAACAATAATTTGTTTGTATATTTGCACGCCTTTTGAACGAAATCAGATTGTCAAAAAGGTTTAGAAAAACAAGTATTCATTTCTCTTACGGTTTTAATCGTTTAAATAATCTGAAAAACAATAAGATACAAAGTATAAGACACCATGTCTAAACTACAAGAAAAAATTGATCTATACACTGAATCAGCTCAAAAGCTAGGTATAGAATTAAACGCAGACCTTTTTAAATTAGTGGCCAAAGGATTAGGCCCATCTATCTACAAAGAAGATGCGGAATTGGTTTCATCTTCTAATAAAGAAGAACTTGAAACAGTCAAAAAGAATTTCCTGATCAAAAAATTAGGCCTTGAAAAGAATGAGGAAGTATTTGATGCTGCCATTGCCAAAGTAATTGAAACTCTTGGTTCAAGCAACAAAAAGAAATACCGTGCCTTGTTCTATTACCTATTGGTGAAGGAAACAGGATCTGAAGCAGTCTATGAAGTAGCTAAAGAAGAGGCAACTGAGGAAGCTCCGGTGAAAGAGAAAAAGAAAAAAGAAAAAGTAAGCAAAAAAGTTGCAGAACCAAAAAAAGAAGAAGTGATCGAAGAAAAAGTAGCAGAGAAAGCTGAAGCCCAAGTTGAAGAAACTGTTGAGGCAGTAGCTGAAAAAGCTGAAGAAAAAGTAGATGCTGGAAAATTCTTAAGTGAATTTGATTGGCAGAAATATGAAGAAGGTATTGAGGCCGTAGATCAATCTCAGTTAGATGAGTTTGATAGTGCATTAGAAAATACTGTAGGATTTGTAGAAGAGCGTCAAGTTATTGACGGTACAGTTGTGCGTCTTACTGATCGTGAAGCGATTATTGACATCAACTCAAAATCAGAAGGTGTTATCTCTTTAAACGAATTCAGATATAATCCAAATTTAAAAGTTGGAGATACTGTTGAAGTTAAAGTTGATAAACTAGAAGACAATACAGGTCAATTAGTGCTTTCTCACAGAAAAGCAAGAGTAATCAGAGCTTGGGAAAGAGTGAACAAAGCTCATGAAACACAAGAGATTGTTACTGGTTATGTGAAATGCAGAACTAAAGGAGGTATGATCGTTGATGTTTTCGGAATAGAAGCTTTCTTACCGGGATCACAAATCGATGTGAAGCCAATTAGAGATTACGATCAGTTTGTTGACAAGAATATGGAATTCAAAGTTGTGAAGATCAACCATGAATTCAAGAATATTGTTGTTTCTCACAAAGCGCTTATCGAAGCGGATCTTGCAGAACAGAAAAAAGAGATCATCAGCCAGTTAGAAAAAGGACAGGTATTAGAAGGTGTTGTGAAAAACATCACTTCTTACGGTGTCTTTGTTGACTTAGGTGGTGTTGATGGATTGGTTCACATTACAGACTTGTCATGGAGCCGTATCAATCATCCAAGTGAGATCGTTGAATTAGATCAGAAATTGAATGTTGTAATCCTTGATTTCGATGATGAGAAGACAAGAATTCAATTAGGATTGAAACAATTGAGCAAGCATCCTTGGGAAGCTTTAGATGAAAATCTTAAAGTAGGAGACAAGGTAAAAGGTAAAGTAGCGATCATCGCTGATTACGGTGCCTTTATTGAAGTTAGTGAAGGAGTAGAAGGATTGATCCACGTTTCTGAAATGTCATGGTCAACTCATTTGAGATCGGCACAGGATTTTGTTAAAGTTGGAGACATTGTTGAAGCAGTAATTTTGACTCTTGACAGAGAAGAAAGAAAAATGTCACTTGGTATCAAGCAATTACAACCAGACCCATGGACAGATATCACTACCAAATATCCTACTTTAAGATTTTCATCTA
>JAAESS010000192.1 GCA_024229195.1 Flavobacteriales bacterium
AAAAAGCAAAAGTTTCGGATAAAGTTAAAGTTGCTCTGAAGAAAAAAGCAGATGAACATAATGATGAGGTCGGAGATGTAAAGTCCAAAAGAACAACACCGGGAGTTTTATCTGATGTTTATGTTCGTGGTATTGGAGCGTACAGAACTAATCCATCATCAGTAAGACCAAATGTATCATCTCCTGAGCAATGGGCGATGGCAAGAGTAAATTCATTTTTATTTGCTTTGAGAAACGGAAAGTTTAGATCGGGCAAACACGATACAGATTTATTGCCGAGCGGTCATCCAATGTCATCCAAGAAAGAAACAAAAGCTGAATCATATAACGATTATCCACAAGGAGCAACAAACAACGCAAAACGAATGTTGGAATGGCGTGAGAAATATGGTCGTGATGTTGTTCGTGGAGGAACAGATATAGGTTGGCGAAGAGCCAATGATATTGCAAACAGAAGAAATTTGAGTTTAGATGTCGTTAAACGCATTAATTCATTTTTGGCAAGACACGAAGAAAACGCAAAGATTGATCCTAAATTTAAAGATGAACCTTGGAAAGATAGAGGTTATGTAGCTTATAATCTTTGGGGAGGCAAAGCAATGGTTTCTTGGGCAAAACGAATCGCAAACAAGGATGATTAAAAACAAGGACAGTTATTATGATGATTTTGATGATCAGCTTGATAAGGGCGAAAAATCAGAAATATCAAGATGGCGAAGATGGTATATTGAAAACTATAATTTATCAATATCGGTTTTCTTGGCATCCGGAAAAACTAAAATAGATTTAAATCAATTCCTGCTTAAAGACATTCAAGAGTTGTACAAAACTTTGTACGAAAAAATCGGAATGAGATTTGCAAAATTTAGTGTTAACAGATTTCAAAACGCATTTCCAAACTCTTATA
>JAAESS010000193.1 GCA_024229195.1 Flavobacteriales bacterium
TGCTCTGGCTTGGATTGAGTATTGCTTCGGCGAGTATTTTAGGATCGGCTCTATCGCCAATATTACTTAAATCTGGAGCATGGTTTTTACCCTTTCCTGATACTTGATGGCATGAAGAACAATTTGCTCCATAAATACTCATGAATAGGTCTTCGCCTTTCCTTGCATCAGCAAACGGCAATGATTCGATCACTGATTTCACAGTGGTTATTTCATTTATTTTGCTTAAAAGCTTTGGTTTAGCAGCAATCAAATAGTTTCCTTTTCGCGCATTAATACCTTCTCTATTAGGGCCAAGTTTTACGATGCCTGCAGGAAAATCTTTTTGAAAGACCTTCATTTCTTTTGGATCATCAGTTTTAATTATAAGGTTTGTTTTTTTCCAGTCACTCCTAGCCCATTCTGGTAATTCTTCAGCTCTTGAATCATCTATTAAAAATAATGTGCTAGGATATTTTAGGTTAAAAGTCAGTTGAAAGTCCTTAGAGTATTCTGCATCAGCACAAGCCGTTTTTATAAAGATATCATTTTTTAGCTGTGCTGGAATTGTTCTGAGTAGATAATTTCTATCAGTATAAATTTTCTTTCCGTTTTCCAGCGTATCTACAGAATAATTATTTTTTGTTGAAGGCTTTAGATTTGAGAAAGGGTTGATAGTAGTAGGGTGAAATTTAGTAGGAGGTAATCCCTCAGCTGTTAATGCTCTCCCTCGACTTTCAAATACTGCTTTGCCTTTTGATCGACGCATCGCAATTTTCCTGATTCTGGGGTCTTGCCCCTCAGTGAAGTAAAGATTTAAGCAGAGTTTTTCAATTAATTTACTAGGCAGGGTGTCCTTTTCTAAGAGTGCCAGAAGAGCAGAGAGTTTTAGGCCTGCCGATTTTTCGTTGATTTGATGTTTTAGTTCCTCAACGGTACATAAATCCATTAGGGCTCCCCATACCGAATAGAATACAACTCTATCTTTTTCTTTCTCGGCTAAACTTTTTAAATGAGCAGTAAACTTTTTCTCTTTGCATTGGCGTATTGCGATTACGGCCTCATGTCTTACTCGCGCATTAGAGTCGCTTAAGTATTTATCGAAATCAGGCCTAATCTTTTTGTTGTGTGCCTGTATTCTAATCGACTGGATTTTTTGATTTAGAGTTGTTTCTGGCAAATTAGGATTTGTTTTGATCCTGCCAATTGTCCAGGTTATCCATGTCTCTAAGGATTTGTTTTGTTTGTTTTTTTTAATAGTCTCTTCAAGAATAACCAAGGATTGATTGCCTCTTCTGATAAGTTCATCTTGTGCGTTAGTCCTCCATGCAGGTAAATGGCTGCCGAGATCTTCTATTAATTCCTTGAATGACCACTCTTGAATATTCTTGGATCGTTTTATGGATTGTTCTTTAACTGGCTTGATTTTTTTTGGCCATATTCGATAGACTCGTCCTTCATTGGCAAGTGACCCGTTTTTATAATGAGCTCCATATTGTCTACCCCAACTCGATATCCAGATAGATCTATCAGGGCCAATTTCAATATCAACGGGATCAAAGCTTCTACCTTTGCTAAGTGGCATAGCTCGTCCAGAGCCAGCACTTGCTAGTGAAACAAGATTTTGTGATTCTGAGAATCTCCAAGCCCCTTTCCATTCAGGTTTGAAGATATACACCTCCCGATTTAACCAGTCATTGATAAAAAAAACATTGCGGTATTTTTTTGGATAATCAGGCACGTTACAAAAGATAATACCAGTGCCAGATCCCTCAAAGAGAGGGCCACTTGAAGGTGCTGTCGGCAGATGATCGTCGCCCTTCCAATCATAGCTCCAGTTGTGCCCCCAGCCAAAATGCGCCCCGAAAAAAGGCGCGAAAATTTTATCTCCCATGGTCTGATCATTATCAGTACCTAACCAGTTGAATTCATCATCAAAACATATGTCCCATGGATTTCGAAATCCCCTTGAGATGATTTCAAGATTCTTTCCATCATCATCACATCTAAGAATTCCACCCGTCATTCCCCAATCATCCGCAGGATCGTGATAGGATTTGTTGTAATTTTCTCTATTTGATAATACAGGTTCAGGAAAAGAGGGGGTATTCTCGGGTGTTGATACACCCCACAATTCTCGAAAAGGTTGAGGCGCTATTTTTTCGGGCAATATAGTTAACCCTTTAGAATTACCTTTTGACATATAAAGCTTTCCATCTGGACCAAAATTTAGACCATGCAGTCCATGCTCTAAATTTCCGAGGTCTGTATAAACCTTCACATATTCATCTCCTATATCGTCATTGTTAGTATCCCTGACCAAAGTGAGATCAGGAGCATTTGCGACCCA
>JAAESS010000194.1 GCA_024229195.1 Flavobacteriales bacterium
CACCATCATTTGTTGGATCCATATATCTTAGAAAATACCAAGAACTACCTGCCCATCCTGGCATTATATTAGTTTCCATCATGTCTCCTTCAAACACATTCCAATCTTCTTTTTTAGCTCTTGCCAGTGGAGGCTCTCCACTTGAAGTTGGCAAATATTTATCTACCTTAGGAAGTGTAACATGCTTATCATCTTCCAAAATATAAGCAGTTTCATCTTTATAATAAACAGGGAATGGTTCTCCCCAATATCTTTGTCTGCTAAAAATTGCATCTCTCAATCGATAGTTAATTTTCCCTTCTCCAAAGCCTCCGTTCTCTATCTCTTCAATTGCCTTTTGAATTGCTTTTTTTACTGCAAGCCCATTTAAAAAATCAGAATTTGCAATTAATACATCTTTCTCCTCATGTGCTTTTTCACTTATATCAACTCCATCAAAAATATTGATAATGTCAATCCCAAAATGAGTCGCAAAATCCCAATCTCTTTGATCTCCGCAAGGAACTGCCATAACCGCAC
>JAAESS010000195.1 GCA_024229195.1 Flavobacteriales bacterium
AATGCGGGTCTTCCAAATGAAATGGGAGAATATGATGAGACAGCTGAGATAATGGCTGTTCAATTAGAAGATTTTATGAATTCTGGATTGGTTAATATTGTGGGTGGGTGTTGTGGCACAACACCTGATCATATTTCAGAGTTTGCAAAACTTGCAAAAAAATATAGTCCTAGAAAAAAACTTCAATTAGAAACAAAAATGAAACTTTCTGGTTTGGAAGCAATTACTGTTTCAGCTGAAAGCAATTTTCTGAATATTGGAGAAAGAACCAATGTAATGGGGTCAGCAAAATTCAGAAGGCTTATTAAGGAAGATAATTTTGAAGAAGCACTTTCTGTTGCCCTTCAACAAGTTGATAGCGGAGCTCAACTTATTGATATTAACATGGATGATGGCTTAATTGATGGAGTGGAATCCATGACACATTTTTTGAACTTGATTGCATCTGATCCTGATATTTCTAGAGTGCCAATCATGATTGATTCTTCAAGATGGGAAATCATTGAGGTAGGATTAAAATGTATTCAAGGGAAAGGAATTGTAAATTCTATTTCCTTAAAGGAAGGGGAAGATATTTTTGTTTCTCATACTAAAAAAATCCTTAAATATGGTGCTTCTGTTGTTATTATGGCCTTTGATGAGCAGGGTCAAGCGGTAAATTACTTAGACAAAATAAGAATATGTGAAAAGGCATATAATATATTGGTAAATAAAGTAGGTTTTCCACCTCAAGACATCATCTTTGATCCAAATATTTTAACAGTAGCTACTGGGATAGAGGAACACAACAATTATGTAGTTGATTTTTTTAAAGCAACAAAATGGATAAAAGAAAATCTTCCTTACGTAAAGGTTAGTGGAGGTGTGAGTAATGTTTCTTTCTCTTTCAGAGGAAATAATGTGGTTCGAGAAGCCATGCATTCTTCTTTTTTATATCATGCAATAAAGAACGGAATGGATATGGGAATTGTAAATGCAGGTATGATTGAGGTTTATTCTGACATACCAAAAGATTTACTTACTGCTGTAGAAGA
>JAAESS010000196.1 GCA_024229195.1 Flavobacteriales bacterium
CTTCTTCCTCGGCCTCATTGTACTCTTCTTGTATTTCTTCGATCCTCTGTTCTGCCTCAATTAATATTTCAGAATATTTTTTTTCCTCTGCCTCGGAAATAATCTTAAGAATTTTTGGTGTATGTTTTTTAAGGAAATCCTGAGCCTCCTTGTCCGGGTCAACAGCGAACAGTAAATTCCCGCCAACAAATAATAACGACAGAAAAGAAACGACGCTGAACCACGCAAATAAATTCCTAAAGAGCATAGCGGATCAATGAATGCATTAATGCTAATATCTGGATTTTATTTTTCCAGTTCGGATAAAGTCATTGATCATCGGATTCACTTTTTCACCCTTTGGACCAAGCCCGTGACCAGCGCCGAGAATCTTGAGGTGTGTAACGTTTGTGCCTTTGTATGCATAGGAAAAAATACCGGGACTAATTTCTTTGCCTTTATCATCTGCAATCTTCTTTCCTTTGAATCCTTTTTGTTGAGCCCAATAAAAAGCAGTGTCCTGCGCTGATACATGGATTGCATTTCTGCCCCTCTTGCCTCCAGCATAAGGAACGACCCTATCCTCAGTACCATGAACTGTCAGTATGGAGCTTTTTGTTACAGGCTTTTTCTTAACATCATAATTTC
>JAAESS010000197.1 GCA_024229195.1 Flavobacteriales bacterium
TCCAAGAATGACATATGATGAAGCTATGAAAATGTATGGTTCTGATAAACCAGACATACGATTTGGAATGAAGTTTATAGAAATGAATGATGTGTGTCAGCAAAATGATTTTGTTGTATTTGATAGTGCAGAACTAGTAGTAGGGATTAATGTAAAAGGTGGATCCTCTTTTACTAGAAAAGAACTTGATACGATAACTGATTTTGTAAAAACTCCTCAGATTGGAGCTAAAGGATTAATATATTGCAAGTGTAATGAGGATGGTACTTTCAAATCATCTGTAGATAAATTTTTCTCCCAAGAAGATTTAAATAATTGGGCCGACAAATGTAAATCCTCTGCAGGAGATTTAATTTTGGTAATGGCTGGAGAAACTGAAAAAACAAGAAAAGCGCTTTCTACTTTACGATTACACTTAGCTGAAAAATTAGGACTTAGAAATTCTAATGTATTTGCTCCTCTTTGGGTGTTGGACTTCCCTTTATTGGAATGGGATGAAGAAACTGAAAAATATCACGCCATGCACCATCCGTTTACCTCTCCAAAACCAAATGACATAGAAAAACTTGATACTGACCCATCTGGAGTTAGAGCAAATGCATATGACTTAGTGCTTAACGGAAACGAAATTGGAGGAGGAAGTATTAGGATTCATGATAAAGATTTGCAAAAACTTATGTTTAAACATCTTGGATTTACAGAAGAACAAGCAAAAGAACAATTTGGATTTTTAATGGATGCATTCGAATATGGAGCTCCTCCTCATGGTGGAGTTGCTTTTGGGTTCGATAGACTTTGTGCTATTATGGGAGGACAAGAAAGTATCCGTGATTTTATTGCCTTCCCAAAGAATAATTCTGGTCGTGATGTGATGATTGATTCTCCATCTGTAATTGACAATGAACAATTAAATGAACTTAATATAAAACTGAAATAAAATGAAAAAGAA
>JAAESS010000198.1 GCA_024229195.1 Flavobacteriales bacterium
CTTTGCCGGTCTATCAGCAGGTTGGTCATCTTTTAACCCCGATCTTGACAGATATGATGGAACAACAACTTTTACCCTAGGAATAACTGGAGGACTGAAATATTTCTTTACTGACAGGATTGGAATTAGAATTCAATCTCAATTGCTCATGCCCGTAAGCTGGGGTGGAGTTTATGTAGGAGGAGGAGGCAGTGGAGTTACCGCAGGCGGTTCCATTCTTCAATTGAATTTCAGCGGAGGACTTATCATTGGATTAGGAAATTAATTTCAGAAATCATCCTGTTAATTATATCAATACCGAAATAAAGTATAACTTTAATCAAAACAATCAAAATCCCAATTAATTATGAAAAAACAAAAATTTGCCATGCTAATGACATTGTGCCTTTTTATGGTTGCATCAGTTACAGCGCAAAAAAAACCTAATATCCTTGTCATTTGGGGCGACGATATTGGACAATCGAATATTAGTGCTTATACATTTGGAATGATGGGATACCATACCCCAAATATTGACAGATTAGCCAAGGAAGGCTTGATGTTTACTGATTATTATTCAGAACAAAGTTGTACAGCAGGCAGATCATCATTTATAACTGGTCAAAGCGTATTTAGAACTGGACTTAGTAAAGTAGGTTTACCTGGTGCCAAGGAAGGGATCAGTGAAGAAGATCCAACTATTGCGGTTCTTTTGAAAGAACAAGGCTATGTAACAGGTCAATTTGGAAAAAATCATTTGGGCGATCGGGATGAACACCTCCCTACAAATCATGGTTTCGACGAATTTTTTGGAAACCTGTATCATCTAAATGCTGAAGAAGAACCAGAATTACCGGATTATCCTGATCCAAAAAAATACCCAAATTTTGCCAAGAATTTTGGACCACGTGGAGTAATACATTCTTATGCAGATGGTAAAATTGAAGATACCGGACCGTTGACTAAGAAAAGAATGGAAACTATTGATGATGAAACTGCGGCGGCTGCTGAGAAATTTATAAGAAATGCTGTTAAATCAGGTAAGCCATTTTTTGTTTGGTGGAACGGAACAAGGATGCATTTCAGAACTCATGTGAAAGATGAATTAAGAGGAATTTCTGGACAAGATGAATATGGTGATGGAATGGTTGAGCATGATATGCATGTTGGTAAATTACTTGATTTAATCGATGAACTAGGCGTTGCTGATAATACCATTGTTCAATACGGGACGGATAACGGGCCGCACAAAAACTCTTGGCCAGATGCTGCATCCAGCCCTTTCAGAGGTGAAAAAAATACCAATTGGGAAGGGGGTTGGAGAACACCATCTTTCATAAGATGGCCGGGAAAGATCAAGGCAGGAAGTGTAAGCAATGTAATTATGTCAGGTATGGATTGGCTTCCTACTTATGTTGCAGCAGCAGGAAATGATAACATAAAGCAAACATTACTAGACGGAACAAGTATTAATGGTAGATCATACAAAGTACATTTGGACGGATACAATTTTCTACCTCATCTAACCGGTCAAGAAGAAGACGGTCCAAGACATGAAATATTTTATTTCTCAGATGATGGCGACCTCACTGCATTGCGTTATGATGATTGGAAGTTTATTTTTATGGAACAAAGAATGGAAGGAACTCTTGGTGTTTGGGCCAATCCTTTTACTCCGTTAAGGATACCATTAATCTTTAATTTAAGACGTGATCCATATGAAGTGGCAACCATAACTTCCAATACATATTATGATTGGTTATTAGATCATGTATTTTTATTAGTTCCTTCTCAAAAAATAGTTGGAGATTTTCTAAATACTTTCAAAGAATATCCGCCAAGAATGAAGGCTGCAAGCTTTAGTTTAGACAAGGTCATGGAAGAATTGTCTACCCCAGCAAATAATTAACCTAAATACCAATACAGGTAGTTCAAGCTACCTGTTTTTATATATTATGAAAATGATCAGAACTATTACTGTCCTCGCTTTTTTAATCACATTTGGGCTATTTACTGGTTGCATCATAGACCAAAATAATAAGATTGCAACTGATATTACGGTATCAAATCAGGACCCGCTACCCTCTTGGAATGAAGGAAAAACAAAAAATAATATCATTGCTTATGTTGAGCAAATTACTGATAAAAACAGTACAGATTTTATTCCTGTTCAAGATCGAATAGCCACTTTCGACAATGATGGTAATCTATGGAGCGAGCAACCTGCTTATTTTCAATTATTTTTTGCCATAGATCGTGTAAAGTCAATGGAATCAGAACATCCTGAATGGCAAAATGAACAACCTTTTAAGGCAGTGTTAGAGAATGACATGGAAGAGTTGGCCAAACAAGGAGAGCATGGCTTATTGAAACTGGTTATGGCAACACATGCTGGTAACACAACAGAAGTATTCAAAACAGATGTTCAGAATTGGATACAAAACTCAAAACACCCAACCAAAAATGTACGATATGATGAATTGGTTTATCAGCCCATGTTGGAATTATTAGAGTATTTGAGAGCAAATGAGTTTAAAACATATGTGGTATCGGGCGGCGGTGTAGATTTTATGAGAGCGTTTGTCACTGAAATTTATGGTATTCCGGAGGAACAGATCATCGGGAGTCGCATCAAAACAGCTTTTGACTATAACAATGGAAATCCTGTGATCAAGCGCATGCCTGAATTAGATTATATCGATGATAAAGACGGCAAACCGTTGGCTATTCAAAAAATCATTGGAAAAAAACCTGTGATTTCATCGGGTAATTCTGATGGAGATCTTCAAATGATGCAATGGACGGCCTCTAATAGTTATAAAAGTTTAATGCTATACCTCCACCATACAGATGCTGATAGAGAATGGGCCTATGACAGGGATTCTCATATCGGTAAACTTGATAAAGGTTTAGATCAGGCTTTAAAAGATGGTTGGACCGTGATTGACATGAAAAATGATTGGGCACTCATTTATCCTTTTGAAAAAAATAGTTCAGCCAAAAAAAACTAACCTATAAATCCGGCACCTTTGTGACTGCCATCGCAATAAGGCTTGTTTTGTGTTGCTCCGCATCTGCAAAAGGCTGCCATTTTTTCTTTCGTCTCAACTGTCCCGTCATGAGACTTTACTTCGATTGTTCCCTTTACCAATAAAGGACCATTTTTCATTAATTCAACTTTTGTATTCATACTTTCTGTTTGTTCTGTTTTCTTGTTTAACTCATAACTCAATGCTCCTGACGGACATTTATCAATTTGAGATTTCAATTGTTCCACTGTAGCGTTTTCTGGTTTTATCCATGGCTTTCCATTTGGATCATAAACACCAGGCAATTCTTTTACACAAACCGCGGCATGGATACATTTTTTTGGTTCCCACACTATCGTCAGGTCTTCTTTTCTATATTTTTTTACTTTACTTTTTGCTTCCATTCCAAAGGTTTTATTTTCATACTTGACTCAGCTATTGTGTTAAAGCGCTTTAACCAAAAATACCAAATACCCAAACATATCCCAAATCAAAAATTTTATCCCAAGAAAAAATAAAGTAGCATTTAGAATATTATTACAAAACCATTACTTTTGAACCTTTCAAGGGTATAATGTGTTATAAATCTCTATGACAAAAATTTTAATAGCGATAGTTGTTTTGTTGGTTTCAACGGTGCTTTATGGACAAGAAATAGCACATGAAGATGCTTCATTGAACAGTCAATTGTGGTTAGATTTAAACGGAAAATATCAATTGGATGAAGATAGGCACCTGAGTGGATTTGTGGGATATAGAAGTATAACACCAAGAATTTTCGATAAATTTATGCTTGTTCCCACCTACAATATCAATCATACAAAAACGCCCAATTTCATAAAAAGAGAAAAACCTTTGATTTCTTCCTTTCATTTAGGAACAGGTTTGTATTACACCAATAATGTATATGAACCTGATAATTTTGAATTCAGATTGATGCAGGGTTTAAAATTCTTTCTTCCATCGATTGAAATGATTCCCTTAAAAAATTACATACGCCTTGAAGAGAGATTTCAAAAAACCTTTGACGGTTCTAATTGGGGTGCTTCTTTTCGGTTTAGATATAAGATCTCTACCGTAATCGAATGGAAAAAACATCTCTTTTCTTTTAATAAAGGTATGTACATACCTTTGAGTGTAGAATTCTTTTTTAATATAAGAGAAGCTGACCGCTATAATGATGTCATACGTCTATCGCCAGGTATAGGATATAAATTCAATGATGAGTGGAAGGCTGAATTCTATGTTTCTTATCATCACAGTAATGATACCTCTCAAGATGATACTTCGACAAATGATTTTGTATTCAGATTGAGAATTTACAAAAACTCGATTAAAAAGAAATCAAGC
>JAAESS010000199.1 GCA_024229195.1 Flavobacteriales bacterium
CTCTGAAGCAATGGGGCTTCCTTATGAACTTATTGAGAAAAAAGGACCTTGGTTTGAAAATACGATTAAGACCGAAGCTGATGTTAAACTCATTAGCGATGAGATTGATGTAGAAGAAGAATTGAAATATGTAGCAGATGCAATTAAAATCACCAAACAAGAATTGAATGGTCGCGTACCTTTAATTGGATTTTGTGGTGCCCCTTGGACAATTTTCTGTTATATGACAGAAGGGGAAGGTTCGAAAACATTCTCTAAAGCAAGAAGGATCTTATTTTCAAATCCAGCTATGGCTCATTCTATTTTAGATAAGATCACCAACGTTACAATCAAGTATTTGAAGATGCAAATTGCAGCGGGAGCCAATATGGTTCAAATTTTTGACTCTTGGTCTGGAATCCTCGGCCCTGCTGAATATTCAGAGTTTGGAATGAAATATGTAAGTAGGATATGTGACGCAATTAATGAAGTACCTGTAACTGTTTTTGCAAAAGGCGCGTATTACGCAAGAGAAGAACTGGCAAAATTAAATTGCGAAACGATTGGATTGGATTGGAACATGGATATTCAAGAGAGTCGAAAAATCATAGGAGCGGATAAAACCTTACAAGGTAATTTTGATCCATGCATACTTTATGCTGATTTTAAGACGATTGAGAATCGAACAAAAAACATGCTAAAATCTTTTGGTAATCAAAGGCATATAGCTAATTTAGGCCACGGAGTTTATCCGGATACAGATCCTGAAAAAGTAAAGTGCTTTATTGAGACTGTCAAAGGATTTGCGAAAAATTAAAAATTGAAATGATGAAAAAGATAATATTTTCCCTATTTGCAATGAGCGTTGGTATTTTATTGAATGCTCAAGATGAAAATAATTTAGTAGAGAATCCTGGTTTTGAACAGACCGAAGGAAAGATCAGAAGAGCTGGTGCAATTAGTGTTGCAATTGGATGGATGTCTCCAACAGGTGCTCCGGCCGATTTATTTTCTGGAAAAGTAAAAGATGGATTCGGAACTCCCTTAAATACTTATGGTGATGAAGCTCCTTATGAAGGAAATAATTACGC
>JAAESS010000200.1 GCA_024229195.1 Flavobacteriales bacterium
ACTATGTTCCCAAGACCTGTTTCAGCCTATATCTAGTTGGTTTTCATCTTTAAAGCAACAGATCGAAACAAAGGTTTAAAAAATTTACAATATATTTGAATTTCTAAATATCAACTGATATTATTTTGTCAGATTGGGTCAAAACCCAGACTATAAAAAGGAAGAAGGGAATTATGAGGAACAGCGTACACAGAGAAATTACACAGTTAAGTCCGGAGGATAGCTTTTTAGTCTATGAAAGAATAAAAGATGATTTTGATTTTCCGATTCATTTTCATCCTGAATATGAATTAAATTTTATCTATAAAGGCGAGGGTGTGAGAAGAATTATAGGAGATCATACCAGTGTCATCAGTGATACAGAACTGGTATTGGTAGGTCCTAATCTTACCCATGGCTGGGAATTAAATAAATGTACTTATAAAGAGATTTACGAAATCACTGTTCATATACAACAGGACCTTCTCAATGAAAAGTTGTTGTCGAGACGTATCTTTAAAAGTATAAGAGACATGTTTAATCGGTCAAAACATGGTATTCTTTTTTCTCAGGAAACTACAATGCAAATCATGCCGCGATTAAGGGCTTTACCAAAATTAAACGGTATCAATTATTTTCTGGAGTTTATTTCAATCTTGAATGACCTTGCAGGTTCTGATGATCAGACTCTTTTATCGACTCAATTTTCAGAAATGAATGACTTTCAGAACAGTGATCGTATAAAAAAAGTTTATGAGTATATTCAAGAAAACTACTCAAGAAAAATAGGCTTAGATGAAATTTCTCAATTGGTAAATATGAGTCCTGTATCATTTAATAGGTTTATCAAAAAAAGAACCGGAAAGACTTTTATCAACTATGTAAATGATACAAGAATAAGCTATGCAAGCAGGTGGTTGATAGAATCAGAAAAAAGCATTGGTGAGATCAGTTTTCAATGCGGATTCAATAATATTGCCAACTTCAATCGTATTTTCAAAAAATCCAAAGAATGTACGCCCAGTGAATTCAGAAAGGAATTTGTAGGAATGCAAAGAGTTTTATAATTCAAAAACATATCATATTCACGCAAAAGAAAACTCCCGAAAACAAACGTTATCGGGAGTTTCTTTCAGTAAAAATCTAGGCCATTTATCCCATAATTATTTCGACTTTATGATTTTTACCTTTCTCAAGTAGTGGAATTTTATTTGAGATTAAAGTTTGTCCATTCACTATAATTTGTTTCACCCCTTTACTAACATGATCAGGGTTTTTAATTTCCAATTGATAGGTAGCACCTCTAAATATTCTCTGCATTTTAAAGCCGTCCCATTTCTTAGGAATACAAGGATCAACCGTCAATCCATCATATTCAGGTCTTACTCCAAGTATATATTGAGTAATGGCATAAAAGTTCCATGATGCGGTTCCTGAAAGCCAGGAATTTTTGGCTTCACCTGGTTTATAGGCCTCCTTACCTGCAATCATCTGACAGTAAACATAAGGTTCAACTCTATGCAAATCAGATATATCTTCAAGGAAACTTGGGGCTATTTTTGTGTAGTAGTCGTAAGCATTATCTCCACGTCCCAACATAGTTTCTCCAATCATGATCCAAGGATTGTTATGGCAAAAAATACCTCCGTTTTCTTTATATCCTGCCGGATAGGTTGATATCTCTCCATATTCAATATAATACTTTGTAAAAGCAGGATAATTCAGTACCACCCCATAGTCACAATCTAAATGTTCTTTTACAGAATCCAGGGCTTTTTCAACCATCCCCTCCTCCTTGCCAATCTCAGCCATCGTACACCAACCCTGAGACTCTACAAATATTTTACCTTCTTCATTTTCATCGGACCCAATCTTTTTACCGTAGTAATCATAGGCTCTTAAATACCAATCTCCATCCCAGCCGTGAGCTTTCACTGCCTCGATCATCTGATCTACGTGTATTTGGGCCTGGTCAGCTTCAGCGTCTTTACCGACAAATCTGCATAATTCAATATATTCCTTTCCATAAACCACAAACAATCCTGCGATCATTAATGATTCTGCGGTATCACCTTTCTTGTTTCCGGTAGTTTGAAAAGATTCATTAGGATCACTCGAAAAACAGTTTAAATTCAAACAGTCATTCCAGTCTGCCCTGCCGATCAGCGGCAATTTGTGTGGACCTAAATTATTGACCACATGATAGAATGAGGCTTTCAGGTGATCAAAATGGGGTTTTGCCCTTGTTGCATCATTGTCAAATGGCACCATTTCATCCAATAAAGAGAAATCTCCTGTTTCCTTAATATAGGCCGTAGTTGACAAGATCAACCACATTGGATCATCATTAAAGTCTCCTCCTATCGCAGAATTTCCTTTCTTGGTAAGGGGTTGATATTGGTGATAACAAGAACCATCCTCAAATTGCGTAGAAGCAATGTCAAATATTCTTTCTCTCGCTCTCTCCGGAATCTGATGTACAAAACCGATCAGATCCTGGTTAGAATCTCTGAATCCCATACCTCTACCTATTCCTGATTCAAAGAAAGACGCAGAACGCGACATATTAAACGTAACCATACATTGGTACTGATTCCAAATATTGACCATACGATCAAGTCTGTCATCGCCTGAATCTAACGAAATCGTGCAAAGCAAATTATCCCAATAAGAACGGAGTTCTTCATAGGCTGCATCCACTTTAGCCACGGTATCATATTTTTTGATCATTTCCTTGGCAGGATTCTTATTGATCACTGCCTTGGATTCCCATTTATTATCTGCATCTACTTCAACATAACCAAGCATAAAAACCAGGTCCTTCTGTTCACCGGGCTTTAATTCAATTTCGATATAATGAGAAGCTATGGGAGACCAACCATGCGCTATGGTATTTCCCGGAGCACCTTTGTCAACAGCATCCGGACTGTCAAATCCGTTGTACAGACCAACAAATGATTCCCGATCTGTATCATAACCTTGAATATCACTATTTACAGAGTAAAAAGCATAATGATTTCGTCTTTCTTTAAACTCTGTTTTATGATAGATCACACTGTCTTCAACCTCAACCTCTCCAGTATTAAAGTTTCTCTGAAAATTGGTCATATCATCTTCTGCATTCCACAAGCACCACTCAATAAATGAAAACAGTTTCAATTTCTTGGTCTCTGAACTGTCATTACTGATGCTTACTTTTTGGATTTCTCCCCAAAAACCAAGAGGGATGAATTGCAGTACTTCAGTACTTACGCCGTTTTTTGAACCTTTGATCTTTGTGTAACTCATCCCATGACGGCATTCATAACTATCAAGTTTGGTTTTTACTGGCTTCCATCCTGGTGACCAGACTGTATCTCCATCTTTGATATAGAAATACTTTCCTCCATCGTCCACCGGCACATTATTATATCTGTAACGGGTAAGTCTTCTGAATTTGGCATCCTTATAAAAGGTATAGCCTCCTCCTGTGTTTGAAGTCAGTGAAAAAAAGTCCTCGTTCCCTAAATAATTGATCCAAGGATAAGGAGTTTTAGGGTTTGTGATCACATATTCCCTGTTGGCATCATCAAAATGACCGTATTTCATTTCCGTAAAATTTTTTAAATAGATTCTAAATATTACTTTCTTTTAATCGTCTCTTGTTTAGTTCTGCGGTTACCTCATCAATTTTCTTCTGGTTCAATGGATAGATCAGCATAAAAATTGCTGCAACAACAGTAATAATCGCCGGGATCCAACTCATCAACATGATGATTCCGGGTATTGCCCCTTCAATAGAAGCAGCATCCTGACCATTATATGCAAAGGCCCCCAATACAAATCCTATTATAGCTCCTGCGATTCCTCCTCCAAATTTTGTAGCAAAGGATCCTGCCGAATAAATAAGTCCAGTGGCTCTTCTTCCATTCTTGAACTCTGAATAATCAGCTGCATCACCAAGCATCACAAAAAAGAGTGTTGGAAAAATAGCTGAAGCCAATTCAGATACAACACCAATAGCGAATACTGCGGTTACATCTGTAGGTCCTAGAAAAAAGAACAGAGAATTTATTCCTCCCGAAAAAAGTAAAGCTCCTATGAACAAGTTCCTTTTTCCAAACTTCTTACCCAGCGGAGCGGTGATCATTGCTCCGGCAACTGAGGCCAACATTAAGGCAACTAAAAATGAAGCTGCCAATAATTGATTGTTCAAATAATGGGTAAAGTAAATGATGACGATCCCTTGTTTGATCGAATTATAGATATTAAACAGAAGTCCAATTACCAATAAAACCAACCAGGGTTTATTATTGATCAGATCTTTAAGGTCTCTTTTTAAATTATTTTTTTGAGCCTTGGGTGGCTGCACTCTTTCCTTTGTTGTTAAAAATGTGATCACCATAAAAAGACTCAGAAAAATCGACATGATATACATCGAATTGCTATAGCCTCTCTTCTGATCGATCAACGATATACTATCTTCTTCAATATTTGCTTCACCCGAAACAATAAAAACATATTCTTTGTCCGCCTCCATCGCAAAACTCTTTCCATGGGTAGGAATATTATCAGCGGCATCAATAGTGCGATCATCCCAGATAAAATCGGCAATACCATTTTCTGTTTTGATATTAACACTTTCAACATCTGAAGAAGAGGAAACAGTTACTTTAAACTTCTCCTCATCCAACTGGTCAATCTCTATAACAGGATTTACATTCCCAAAATAAGCAACAAGAAAAAGTAAGGCACCCTGAACCAGCATACCTCCACCAAAAGCTCCAACCATCCTGAATGAACCCAAACTGGTTCTCTCCTTATCATCACCAGTCATTACAGCCATAAGTGCCCCATAAGGGATGTTGTTTGCCGTGTAGATCAAGGTGAAAAAGATATAAGTGATATAAGCGTATACTATTTTACCAGAATCTGTTAAGTCTGGGGATGTAAATAATAAAGATAAAATGAGACCTAATGGAATTGCTGTCCAAAGTATCCAAGGTCTGAATTTTCCGTACTTTGATTTGGTTCGATCACCAATAACACCCATGATCACATCACTGATACCATCACTAAATCTGGCAACCAGCATCAAGACACCAACGGTTACCGGACTAAGTCCGAATACATCAGTATAGAAAATAAACAGAAAAGTTGCCACCCCTCTCCAAGCAATATTAGCTGCACCATCACCAAGGCCATAGCCTAACTTCTCTTTAAAGGATAATTTGTTTAGATCTGACATGATTTCGGATATCTTAATATTGACCTGTCAAAATTACAAATATCGAAATAAAAGTATTGATACTATTTTGTCATTAACGGATGTTTTTTTGGAAAAATGTAGTCAAATTATTATTAAATACTCTAAGTTACTTTATTAAATAACAAAAAACAGATCCTGTAAAATCAGGATTTACGAATCTCTGGCCTCAATCTCTTTACGATAAGGGATAGAACTCTGGGCCCCTAATCGACCAACGCTAATGGCAGCTGCCTTATTTGAAAATTCGATAGTATCTCTCCAGCTTTTTCCTTCTGACATTGCCACTGCCAGCGCTCCGTTAAAAGTATCTCCTGCTGCTGTTGTGTCAATAACTTTTGTCTTGATGGCAGGAACAAGATACTCTTCTTGTTTATTTTTAAAAAATGCACCTTGCTCTCCAAGAGTGATGATCACATTTTTAACACCTTTATCTAAAAAAGCCTGAGCTGCTTCAGAGGCAGATTTAATATCTGATACTTTTTTGCCTAAAAGTATTTTAGTTTCCGATTCATTTGGCGTTATTACATCTAAATATGGATATAAATCATGGTCCAGTTTTACAGCAGGTGCCGGATTAAGAATAACTTTTTTATGCAGTTTATGGGCCAATTGAATGACCAAAGTGACCGTTTCAACCGGAACTTCCAGTTGAACCAAAATAATTTCAGTAGCTTCGATCAAAGGAACAATTGATTCTATATCTGTCTTAGAAAGCAATTTATTTGCTCCCGGTGCAACGACAATGGAATTTTCACCCTCGCTGTTAATAACGATTGATGCTATCCCGGTGGGCTCCTCCTCATCTATAAAAATATGATTGGTTATGATGCCTTCTTTAATATATCCATCAAGAGCTTGTCTGCCAAAATCATCATCACCAATACGAGCAACAAAGCTGACCTCTGCTCCTAGTCGACTTGCTGCTACTGCCTGATTTGCACCTTTCCCACCGGCAAAAGTATTGAATACTCCTCCAATCACCGTTTCACCCGGCCCAGGAAAACGGGACGTTTGAATCACCAGATCTGTATTTGAACTACCAACAACTAAGATGTTTTTTTTCATGATTACTTTATTTTAATCTGGCATAAATGATCATAATCAGACCCACAATAAAAAATCCAAACATCATGTTGATCAGTTTTTTTGTTTTTGTATCTGCTGTTTTAAATTCCTTCCAAACAAATACACCCCATATCGCTGCTACCATGGTAGCACCTTGACCCAAACCATAAGAAATGGCGAATCCGGCTTGTTCTGATGCCAATAAACTGAATGACATTCCAATTGCCCAGATGATTCCTCCCAACCAACCTATGCTGTGTAATTTGAGACTTCCCTTGGTAAAATAATCTTTGTATTTCACAGGTGATCCGGAGAAAGGTTTGGCCATCACTATTGAATTCCAAAGGAAATTTGACACCAAGACTCCTACAGAAAAAATAAAGAAAGCACTATATGGTGTAAACTTACCTACTTCAGGGACTGCGTAATCTACAGACATTGAATCAGCTACAAAACGAAAGAAAAAGCCCATCAGAACACCTGCTGTTAGGGATAAGCCTATTCCCTTGCTCGACACTTTCGTATCTCCTGTAGAGATGTTTTTATAGGCTTTGGCATCAAGTAAGATTGCAATCACTACCAGTAGCACACCAGCAAACAACATCAAAGGATCGCCTATTGGATACTTGATATAATTCACTACTACACCAATAACAAGGGCCAAACCAATCCCGATAGGAAAAGCAACAGCCATACCTGCGATATCTATAGCAGCAACCAACAAAATATTGGCTAAATTAAATATGACACCTCCAAGAAAAGCAGCTAAAATAGAAGCCCCGTCAGCCTGCAACAAATCTTCTGTAAATGGCCTTCCAGCCTCCCCAGAACTACCCAGAGTAAGGCCCAATAAAAGTGCACAAAAAAAAATTCCGATCACATAATCCCAGTAAAACAATTGAAACGGCCATTTTTGTGTAGCGAGCTTTTGGGTATTTGCCCAAGACCCCCAGCAAAGCATAGTGATAAAAAGTAATACCACAGCAATGGAGAATGAATTAACAATGAACATAATTTATATATTTAGAACTTTTCAACTTCCTAATAAATCATGTAGACAAACGCCATATCACAAGTCTACATTTTGTTCTGCATGAATCCAAGAGAGCATTTCATTCAGTCAATCCTAAAAGCTTATAAAACTCTCAAAATTTTGACTCAACAAAATAAAATCAACTATCAATGCTCAGAGTTACCCAAGCATCAATAAGTATGATTAAATAATTAGTTTAGCTTTTTCCTTTATTAAAAATAGCTTCCATCTCTTCCAGTGTTTTTCCTTTTGTTTCAGGAATCCATTTCCATGTGAAGAATATGATAAAAATTATAAATGCAGAGAACAAAAAGTATGGAAGAGAATTATTCCATGTTCCTCCGTCGGCTACCAATCTGTTTGCATCACTTTCAACCACGATCGGGAAAGTTTGAGACACAAAATAATTAGCCAACCATTGAGCCGCAACAGCGATCGCCATTGCTGTACTTCTGATACTATTTGGAAATATCTCAGCCAACAACACCCAAACTATTGGTCCCATTGACATTGCAAAAGACCCAATGAATGTTAAAATCCCAATTAAACAAATGATTCCTTCCGTCGAGGAAATAGCGGGTAAGCCCGCTGCATTTACGGCAGAATAATCACTAAAATACAAGGTGAAGCCCATGATCAAGAAACCAACAAGCATGCCTACACCTCCAATAATCAACAAAGGCTTTCTTCCAAGTTTATCAACGGTAAACATCGCAATAAACGTAAATAATAAATTCACCGTAGCCAACAGAATCTGCTGTAATAAAATATCTTCTTTTCCGAACCCAAGAGCCTGTTCAAATATATCTGCACCGTAATAGAGTACCGCATTAATTCCTGTAAATTGTTGTAAAACGGAGAGAACTGTTCCAATAATAACAATTGGGAAAAGTGACTTTTGAAAGATAGACACCTTTTTAATGGTTCCTTCCTGTTGGATAGATTCTTTGATTTCAATAAATTCTTTATCGGCCATTTCTTGGCCATGAATAGCTACTAAAACATTTTTTGCTTCATCTTCTTTACCCTTAATCATCAACCACCTTGGGCTTTTTGGAACCATAAAAAGTAAAATGAAAAAAGCAAGTGCCGGCACTAGTTCTGACCAGAACATATACCTCCATCCATAATCAATATTTTGTTGTTCTGTAAGTCCGTTTCCGATGAAATACGTTGCGAGAAAAACCACGAAAAAACCTATTACAACCGCCATTTGATAATAGGTAACCAGTGTACCTCTATTTTTAGCTGGTGCAATCTCAGCGATATACATAGGTGCGTTCATTGAAGCCATACCTATAGCGATACCCCCAAGAATTCTAAAAATCACCATTAAGGTCATCGATTCAGGCAATATTTCAGGTAATCCAGATCCCCAGGCTGAAACTGCAAAAAGAATGGCCGAGATGATCAAAGATTTCTTTCTTCCAATTGATTTTGAGATTATACCGGCAGAGGCTGCTCCAAGAAGAGCTCCCAACAAAGCACTACTCACAATAAATCCTTTCAACCATCCGGTTAATTCAAAATATTTTGAAAAATAGAATTGTGTGCCGTTAATTACACCTGTATCATAACCAAAAAGTAATCCCCCGAGGGTAATCACGATGGTTACAAAATAAATATTGATTCTTTTTGTATTAGTTGATCCCATAATAAAGTTGTGGTTTAGAAAAATTTGCTCAGCAAGATAGAAGATATTTTTGATTAATAATAGTACTTGATAAGATTTTGAGAGTTACATTGTTCAATAGCGAAACTCTTTTTTATATCCTTTACATATCCTTATAAGCAGCATCAAGCCAATCCATTCTTTCAGTATACCAGTTTTTTAAGTGATCAACCTCTTCTTGATGCGTGTTGAAAAATATTGGATTTGGCCAAACATATCTCCCAAATAAATCCCATTTCAGGTTATTTTCATACTGAGACCATTTTAATCGATCAGCATGATAGTCAATTTTATCAAGGATAAAAGTTTGATTCTCTCTGTAATAAAGAAAACGATCCTTCACTTTTTCTACAAAAATATCGTCTTCAAAAAGTCGGCTATACCAAGCATGATTTTTCACCCAGAATCCGGTAGGAAATTCACAATCAGAATAATCAACGTTCCCAAAGGCAAGATCAAAATCCCATAAGGGGCCCATTTTTATCTTCTGACCAGGGATCACGTTGAGAAAAATACTTGAAAATTTTTTTGAATCCTGATTTTTCGTGATCTCATTGATCAGGTACCAATCAATAAAACTATCAATATCGATATACTTTGCATACCCATTAACCGGATCTGCAAAATCAGGTCCCATCAAAACATTTTCAAATTCATTGATCAATTCATCGATATAAATAAATTCACTGCTGCTATATTCTGTATCAGGCTCCTTAATGTTGATTAAAAACTTAGGAGTTCTAAAATAGACATCATCCGAATCCAATCTTTCTAACTGATCAATTTCCAATAAATAACCCGTGTCACCGAGAATCACTCGATTGTCACTTTCTTCAACTTTCTGTGAAATATTATAAATTCCATTGTAAGTACCATTGACCACAACTTCAGCAAAGACACTTTGAGGTGTATAATCTAGCTGACTCAAATAACCCATTTCAAATGCTATCTTGTTTCTGATCAAAGATTTGTCTGAAAATTCAGCTAGAAAAATCCATTTTTTATCTTTGGGCATACCCAAAAATTCTGTCTTGTCACTAAACTTAAGCTGGTAAGGCTTTTTTGGGTGAATACCCCATGTCGAGTTTCCTCTCCCTCTGATTTTCATCGTAGTTGAAGTCAAATCCGTAAAATAACCTACTCCCTCCATTGAAACTGAACCTGTGAAATAATCCTCTTTCGAATCTATTTCTTCATTATTAGTTGTCTCAATGTAAACTATAGGTAAACCGGTAAAATAGGTCATATCGACCTCATATTGACCTGATTTCCCATCATCTGTGGTCACCTGATAGTTTTGAATACTTGAAAAATCATTTAGCGTTTCTCCACTGATTTGAATCTGATTATTAGACATCATCTGCGCTCCGGTATGCTCAAAACTGGCTACCATATTTTTCATATCAGCTCCAAAAGACAACCTACCTTGAATGACATCATTTTCTATCTTGGCATAAGTATTACTCCTTAGTCCGGGATTATCTGATACTAAAAATGAAAACTTTGTGATTTCAGTACCCTGAACCTCAGGTTCTATAATTGGGGATTCGTCACTACATGAGTTAAAAATCATCAGCTGTATGATCATTAACAAAGACCAAAATTTTTTCATAACTATTTATTTAAAAGATTTATAATCTGCAATTTTTATTGATGGTGTGAAAATAAATTAAAATTTACATCAGCCAAAAACTTTGCAAAAATAGAAATATTTTTTGATTTGTAATCTGATAAATATCATTGGTACCTTGAGCCAATGGCATCTACTGATAAACTTTGACATAGTCTATAACAAATGCCTGAGGAAATATGGAATCATCTACCTCAGGTCCTCCAAAGTTTCCACCGATAGCCAGGTTGAGAATGATATAAAAGGGTTGATCAAACGGCCATGTTTTATCGTCTTTATGCTCAGGCGAGAAGGTATAAAACAATTGATCATCGATTAAAAACTGTATGCTGTCTTTGGTCCAGTCAATAGCATAGGTATGAAATCCTTCCTCAATTCCGGCCACAACTTCTTTTTTTGTGTTGATGGTCCTTCCATAACTATCGGGTGTGTGAAGCGATGTAAAAATATGTTCAGGTTCCTTTCCTACATATTCAAGAATATCAATTTCTCCACACCCGGGCCAACCGACGCTATCAATATTTGAGCCGAGCATCCAGAAAGCCGGCCACAAACCTATACCTATTGGCAGCTTGGCTCTTACTTCGATCTTTCCGTACTGAAATTCCTGTTTTCCTTGGGTAGTTATTTTCGAAGAAGAATACTCTTTTCCTGTCTTTTTAGCTTGTATATAAAGTCTGCCATCAGAAACCTTGTGATTTACCTTAGTATAAATTTGTCTCTCATTATTACCCCATCCGCAAAGCTCAGGGCACCCATCACCGGTTTCAAAATTCCAAGACTGCATATCAAGTTCATCATCATTGAAATTCTCTTCCCAAACAAGTTTTCTTTCTTGTGCAAACAAGGTCAAACTTGTCACAAGGATAAATAACTGAATTGTACTTATGGTTCTCAAAATTTATTTCGGAATTTTGATTAGTTACCTAATAACTCCTGCATCACTTTTTTAGGCTTACGGTCCACTGTGAATAGACCCCAGTGTTTTTCGGGCTCCAGCGCCTCATTAGAACCTTTCCAAGATTCATCAAAAGCTTCAAAAACAAAGGTCAGAATATGAGCCTCCTCACTCCAATCTACCAAATCATTAAAGTAGATACGTTGAAACTCCTCATTTACATTACTCGGGCAAATTCCTTTTCCATTTGAAAAAGTTGTCCAACCAGCTTCGGTAATCACTACTGGCTTATTTGGATAAGTATCTGCAACAGCATAATAGTTCTGTTTTGTGTATTCCATGGCCTCATGAATTCTTTTATATTCCCAAACCGGATAGGTATGAATTGATATAAAATCAACTTCTTCGACAAGATCTTTCAATTTGTCAAGCCAAGGAAGGTAATTCTCACAAAAGGTAACAGGTTGTTTAGCCTCTCTTTTGATCATCCGAACATACTCAATGACGTTTTGAACAGGTACATAGTGATCCGTCCAATCAACGCAGGCCTCGTTACCTGCAGACAAACAACAGATGATGTCCGGATACTTATTTGCTAAATCTATGAGCTTTTGAATCTGTTTCAAATTGATCAATTTATTCTTCTCTAATTGTTCTTCAGCATAAGTTCCTCCCCAAGGACAGCCATAATTATTAGCCTCTGCTACTATATATGCGCCAAGCATAATTTTAAAATTCAATTTTTCTTTTTCGATGACTTCCAAAACAGTTTCAGCATGCGGATCACAGTCATACAAACGAAGGTATTGCCAATTATTATGAAGCATAAAAAGATCTTCTTTAATTTCTTCATAACTAGGCACCACTCCTCCGGGCCTTTGACCTTCTCGAAAACCAGAATAACAAATAGCTTTTCCTGGCGCCAGATTTAATGCTGTTGTATAATTCATTTTGAGTTTATTAGTTAATGCATTTACGCTTAAAAGATCCTTTAAAATTTCTTTAGCTTTTCATCTTTATCCCAAATTCCCCAAAAAGCACCAACATCGCCTTCAGAACCAACCTTCCAAGATTCATCGAATGATGAAAAATAGAAAGTATCTATATCATCCTCTTTAGACCATTGTTGTGTATTGATAAAATATTGCATTGCATTTGGAAAAGACGGATGTGACCCTTGAAAACTTGCACCCATAGTTGGCCAACCTGTTTCAGAAATAATAACCTTTTTCCCGCTTGCCGCTTTGACAGCCTGACGATACATTTCTTTCATATAAATCAATGAATATTCCAAACTACATCCTTCCCAAAATGGATAACAATTTGCTAAAATAACATCACATGCTTCTGTAATTCTCGGACGATTAGAAAACTCATAATAGGCATCAACATAACCCATTGGAATTTCAGGTATAGCTTCCTTTACCTGACGCATAAAGGCTAATAATTCATCCTCGGTCAAATCTTTACGATACATCACTTCATTACCCACTGCGGCGATATCCACATAGCCTTCTTTGGCCAAATTGATCAAACCTGCAATTTCTTTTTTGTTTATTTCTGCATCATCCCCTAACCAGGCGCCAACCATTGTTTTGATCCCGAATTCATGAGCAATTCGAGGAATGGCCTCATTACCCTCTGTACATGAAAATGAACGAATCCATTTGGTATAGGGCTTAATGATTTTCATTCTTCTTCTGATTTGCTCTTCTGAAATTTGATCTCCAGGACCTTGCCCCTCTTCATAAGGACTAAAGCAAAGGCCATGCATTCCTTTTTTTAATAATCGATTATATAAATTTTGTAAACCTTTATCAGTTTTATCAGCTTGGTCTACTCCAATCAAGGATCTTATTTTTCCCGCTCTTACAGACATAATTAAATATTTTTTAGTTTTTCATTTTTATCCCAAATTCCCCATCTCTGACCCACATCACCTTCATGATGAACTTTCCATGATTCGTCAAACGATGAGAAATAATATAATTTGACACCTTCTTTGTTTACCCAATTATTTACATTGATAAAATATTTTATGGCATTTTCCTGGCTAGCTTCTGCCTCATTTGTTTGATCTCCTTCACTTGGCCAGCC
>JAAESS010000201.1 GCA_024229195.1 Flavobacteriales bacterium
AATAACTTCATTTAGAGGAATAAGGGCTTTATACCCAGCACAAGACATTGTTGCTGATGAAAGTGCATTTACAGCTGCACTTACATTTTTCCCCAAACAAGGCGCTTCAACACGATCCGCTATAGGATCACAAACTAATCCAATCATGTTTTGAATTGCCATAGAGGCTGCATCAACACCCTGTCTAGCTGTTCCTCCAAATAATTGAACTATTCCAGCGGCGGCCATGCCTGCTGACGCTCCACATTCAACTTGACATCCATGTTCCTCAGCAGAGAACCCTGGACCCATTGCAAAATATGCTCCAATAATTCCCGTGGCAAAATACGCTTTAATCAATTCATCTTGAGTCGCATTTATGTCGTCTGCTACCGCTCTCAATACTCCCCCTACAACACCACAAGAACCAGCTGTCGGGTTTGCAACAACAACTTCCATAGCACTTTTCGATTCCATAATTGCCGACACATTTGCTATAATTTGATTAATAATAGAATTTTGTAAAATTTTATTACGCTTTTTTGCATTATCGATTAAATGGGATTGTTGAGGCAAAATTCGATCTTCATAGGTCGTTCCTGCTAGACCTGTTTTAATACTATTCTCTATAATGCTAACAAGATTCTTCATTCTATCGATGACAGCAGAATCTTCTAATCCACTCTGGAATTGTTCATAAATTAACCCCAGTGCTCCCAAATCGAGATCTTTTTTTTCGGCAAATTCTAAAAGTGATGCAACCGAAGTAAATGGCAGCTCCGATTCGTTACCTGCAACAATTGGCAATACAGGTTTTGTAATAATCAATTCATCAAAGCTCACTACAGATTTCAATTTTTCAATTGTTTCGTCAGAAACTTCTTTTGAGAACTTCATGTTTATCAGTCGTCTATCGCTGTTAAATGATTCCACAATAGATTTACTTTGTGG
Source organism: Flavobacteriales bacterium (assembly GCA_024229195.1). Lineage (GTDB taxonomy): Bacteria > Bacteroidota > Bacteroidia > Flavobacteriales > Flavobacteriaceae > Lutimonas. The sequence goes on from JAAESS010000201.1 coordinate 931, forward strand.
AATCATAGATTTAAGCTCTTCTAAAGCCGTTTCTTTTGAACTATTAAAAAGATATACCTCATAAAAATCTCCGCAAATTTTAACTTCAAAACCATCAATATCTTGAATTTCGAAGGATCCTCCGCCTATTGATATAGCCACTACTTGAATATTTTTTCCGTTAACGCCTTCTAGCAATAAACGAAACGTATTTACATGATTTGTTTTAAATGAATTTATTTCATAATGTATTGAAATACCCCGCTCATTGGCAACTAGTTCAGTATTTTTCATTCGGTCATCAGTCATTTCTAAACCTAACAACCCTCCCTCTATTCCAAGGGGTGTTCCTTGTCCTTTATAGTTAGACGCCCACGCACCATCCTTGTCAAAGTCAATAATCGCTTTTTTAAGAGGTTCATTTAAAATGTCCATACAAATTTTAGCAGCACGCCATGACGCAGCTGTATGTGAACTTGATGGGCCTCGCATGATTGGTCCAATGACATCATTAAAAATTCCCGGTCTTTTTTCCATCATCTATGCTTTTAAATTAACGATATTGCTATTATTACTCAACTACTGAAAGTTTCTTTTTTAAAATTCCTTCAGAACTTTCAAGCAGTAAATTGTACTCTCCTTTGTCTAAATATTTTTTATAATGAATATAATAAGGTAAGTTACTGATTTCTTCCCTTATAGTAAGGTCCCATCTATATTGATTAAGTCCCTTTCTTCCCTTTATTGCCTTCGTCCAAATAAGTGAATCCGCTGTATTTGTTATTCTTAAAATAATGTTTTCTGTCTTATTTAACCAAAAGGTAATTGGAAGCTTTTGTACTGATTTTTCATCTACATCTTTGTGTGTGTCTCTTAAATCTGGATATTTTGCTGATTCAACTTCATAAAGATAATTTAATGTTTCCTTTGTTGTAATCTGATGATAAAATGGCTTAAGATTTGTTTTATAAATACCGCGCCCATGAGTTGCAATAATCATGTCTTTTGATTTTGTTTCAATAGCTATATCTGC
>JAAESS010000202.1 GCA_024229195.1 Flavobacteriales bacterium
CCGTTCTCCCGAAGGCTCCATATGATGCTCCAAGCGGTCATGCAAAGGTTATGTTTGATGATGAATTTTATATATCAAAAACTTTTGAATTTTAATTGTTTCACGGTTTGATGAACAGCATCGACAGTTTTAAATTCACTCAGAAAATAATTATTGAGAAATAAAAAAACCATATCCATAACCGGAGGAACCGGGCATTTAGGAATCAATCTTGTCAATGCACTACTTGAGCAGGGTTATAAGGTAAACGCTTTAATAAGGCATTCCAATTCCCCGATTATACACCCCCATTTGACTTGGATAAAAGGTGATCTGAACGATTTAAAAGCCTTATCACAATTAATTGATCAAAGCGACGCAATCATTCATTGTGCAAGCGCTATTTCTGTAGGAGAAATGGATCATGATCTGATTGAAGAAATAAATATCAAGGGAACTCAAAATTTAGCAAAAGTCTGTCTGCATAAACCCATTAGATTCATTTATATCAGTTCTTCAACAGCAACAAAGGATCCTTTAAAGAACGAGGAATTTGATGAAAATCGACCGTACAGAGCTGACAAAAGTTTTTTTTATGCCTGGACCAAAGCTCAGAGTGAAATACAAATTCTTGAGCATGTTGAGAAAAATGAGTTAGATGCATTTGTTATCAGGCCAACTGCAATAATAGGTCCTGAAGATCCTGCCCCTTCGAGGTTTGGACAGACCATCCTTGATTTATACCGCAAAAAATTACCGTTTATCACAGATGGAGGCTATAATATGGTGGATGTAAGAGACCTTTCTCAGACTATTATTAATAGCATTTCCAAGGGGAAAAAGGGGGAAATCTATCTGACCGGGGGGCAATATGTAAGTTTAAAGGAGTTAGCTTTGTTAGCCTGTCCAACCAAAACACCAACCATTTTATCTATTAATTTATTGATCAATTTATTACCTCTAATTAATTTGTATGATCGGTTTTTTAAACTCAAATGGCCGATTAACAGAGAAAGTTTGAATGCCTTAAAATATGCACCAAAACGTATGAACTGCTCAAAGTCGATTAAGGAACTTGGGCATACCAATAGAGCAACTGTAAACAGTATAACAGATCTCGTTGAATGGTTTCATAAAAATAATATCAAATGACTTTAGAAACACTTCAATTCATATGCATCATTTGGGCCATTATTGGGATCGCTTCTTTTATTCTGTTGCAATTTGTAACTGCGCCTTATGGACGACATGTAAAAAAAGGATGGGGGCCTGAAGTTTCAAATAAATTGGGGTGGATCATCATGGAGGCTCCTTCATTTCTGATCATTCTGTATTTTTATCTGAGTTCAGATCAAAGTTCATACGCAAGCCTATTATCTATTTTATGGTTGATCCATTACTTTAATAGAACCTTTATTTATCCTTTTAGAATCAGAACAAAAGGAAAAAAAATGCCCCTGATCATTGTTGGTTCTGCCATTTTTTTTAACTGTATCAATGCGGGTCTCAACGGATATTTTCTTGCTCATTTTGAATCCTACAGCCAAGATTCATTTTATCAATGGAATTTCATCCTTGGTTTGCTGCTTTTTATAACAGGGTTTATCATCAATCAAAAAAGTGACCATATCTTGATTCATCTTAGAAAGCCAGGTGAGACAAATTATAAAATTCCAACTGGTTTTTTATTCAAATACATTTCTTGCCCAAATTTATTTGGAGAGTTGGTTCAATGGACCGGATTTGTGATTATGGCATGGAATTTACCAGCCTTATCATTTCTGGTTTGGACGGCTGCGAATCTTATTCCTAGGGCTCTTGGTCATCACAAGTGGTATAAAAAATATTTTCCGTCTTATCCCCAAAGCCGAAAAATCATGATTCCAAAAATCTGGTAATTCACTTAATAAACTGTTATCGGTGGCCCTACACTTTGGCCTACAGAAAAGACAGAGGAAATCATGGAATGGCATCATAATTTTATCCATAATGCACCTGAAGAATTAAATGGTTCTATTGCCACTATGGTTATCCCCGGACCCCCATTTCCGGAAGAATTACACTTAAAGAAATTCTGCGGTATTGTATAGTGTTATATTGAGCGATGCTGCCAAAAGGCCCGGTCCTACTGATACGCCATGGGCATACAGAGATGCGAAATATGCAGGTGTATTTGTAGGTGTAGATGCTGATCCTACAAATGCTGAAAAAATAACAAATTGGGCCAAAGATTATCAACAGGTAGTGCATCCATACTCTTCTCGTGGCGCCTACACAAATTTTATGATGGACGAGAGTCAGGAAAGAGTAAAGACCAGTTACAGGCATAATTATGATCGCTTTGTTGACATCAAGAACAAATATGACCCAGGAAACCTGTTTAAGGTAAATCAAAATATAAAACCAAGATCATAAACTTACAATCAGAATGATCTAAGTTGTCAATTTGACCGCAAAAAAGGGAATTCAAATAGTGCATTTGAATTCCCTTTTTTAATTGGAAATTTATAGCTTAGAAAGTTGAAAAAATGCTAATTTTGAATCAATACAAAGTCCCTTTTTTATGAAAAACTCCGTTACTACTTTAGTTCTGATTGGAATCTTTTCTGTGTTTTCGTGTCAAACAAACAAAAAAGAAAAAGAAGATCTGCAAATTCAGTCCATCAAAGATCCTCATCTAGTCTATGAGAATTATGAACCCCAAGAAAATGATATTCGCATCTCAAGGGCTGATTATTTTGATCAATTACAAGGATTCTGGCTTGGCCAATGCATTGCAAACTGGACCGGTTTAATAACCGAAATGGATAAAATCGGAAACATTGGTGAGATCCAAACCGGAGATTTCTATACAAGAGATGATTGGGGTAAAACCGATCAAGCCAGTATCTGGGGTGAAGGAATTCCAAGCAGTCTATCACCTACAATAGATTTCATTTTAATAGGTGAAGACAGTATTTGGGGAGCCGATGATGATACCGACATCGAATATATTTACCAGCATTTACTTTATACAAATCAAACAAGCATTTTAAGTCCGGAACAGATCCGTGATGGGTGGCTAAAGCATATTCGCGAGGAAGAGGAAAATTTTCTTTGGGTTTCTAACCAAACTGCTTTTGATCTAATGAAAACAGGTATGCTCCCACCAGATACGGGTCATCCAGAAAATAATGAAAATTATATGATGATCGATGCCCAGCTTACTACAGAAATATTTGGTTTTTTTGCGCCTGCAAGACCAGATATTGCGCTTAAAATGGCACATCTACCTATTGCAACTACTGCTTATGAAGATGCCGCATGGATTTCAGAATATTATGTGAACATGTATGCCTTAGCTTCAATTGCTGACCCTGAGTTGAGTATGAAAGAAAAAATTCACTGGATGGCGAATGAGTCCAGAAATATACTTCCAGAATCTTCTTATTCCTCAAAAATGTTTGATTTTGTAAAGTCCCAGTACGATCAGGGAGCTACCTGGGAAGCTGCTCGGGATGCAGTGTATCAAAGATACCAGGTAGAACAAAAAGATGCTTATGACATCACTTCAAGAAACCTTTATTGTAATGGTTGTTTCGCTGCAGGAATCAATTATGCCGCGAGTATCGTTAGTTTATTATACGGAGAGGGTGACATTATTGAAACGATGAAAATTGGCGCTTTAATCGGATGGGATTCGGATAACCCAACGGCAACTTGGGGAGGGCTATTAGGTTTTATGATTGGTAAAGAAGGAGTTGAAAAAGCTTTTGGCCAAAAATTCTCAAATCGGTTCAACATCCACAGAACTCGACAAAATTTTCCTGATGAGGGTATAGATACATTTGAAAATATGGCTGAAATAGGTATTTTTATTACTGACCGTGTAGTACAGGATGTAATGAATGGAGGTGTTGATCTGGAAAACAACATTTGGTATATCCCGCGTCTCAGCGAGGATTCATCAATAAATCAATAAAAACTTTTGGCTCAAAATGATTTACATTTCAGAGCTGTCTCAAACAAAAAAATGAATAAAGGGAACAAATTAGGTGCGGCAATTGTAATTGGCATCGGAATTGGAACTGCGGTCGGAGTTGCAACTGACAATTTGGGTCTATGGATTGCCGTTGGAGTTGCTATTGGTGCAGGAGTTGGCACTAACTTCATGCAGCGAGGAAATAAAAAGGATAAAGATGACTAAATAAGTATCATCTTTTCTCTTAAAAGCTTCCAATAACAGTAAATGAGAAATTCCTTCCGGGTGCGCTAATGGCAGAAGCAAATTCCTTATAATGATGGTCCATAATATTATCAACGTTGATCAAAAGGTCTACATATTTGGATGTCTTAATTCTCATATAGTAATTTAACGTATACCAGGTTGGGCTTCCATAATATGAATCGTCTTCTACGATGTATGGTGTTTGTTCAATATTATCTATTCCTTCAGAAATATTATAATCATCTACTCCCTTAAAACCATTATAAACCACATTTATTCCAATATCTATTCTGTTTCTGACATAATTAAAGTCAAGTCTTCCAAACAATGGAGGGATAGAAGATAAAGGCTCTTTTGTGTCAAAAGCCGTTCCTTTGGTGTAGGTAAGACTAGCTGTTAAATTCATGGTATTGGTCAACTGGCCTTTAAACGTCATTGTGCCCCCAGCAATATAAGCTGTTCCCTTATTGACATTAGCAACTACATTGGCCAGTTCACCATCATAGATGATCTGAGAATTTCCGTCAATTTCAAAAGGAGCTCTTACAATATAGTCGTCAAGTAAGGTATAGTAGGTCGTCAATCCGATATAGCTTTTCTTTTCATCAAAATACTTAATGAATCCCGCTTCAAAATTATAAGCAAACTCAGGTTTCAAATCTACATTTGGTACCGTCACATTCCCTCTTTTTTCTCTTACTTTTCCAATATCATCTATATTTGGAGATCTGAAACCTGAAGAAAGAACTCCGTTAATCTGCCAACTTTCATTGGGTCTAAACGCATAACCTGCAGTAAGGGTAACTGATGTGTTCATCGTACTGATATCACTTTCCGGAAGTTTAATGTAAGTAGTATCTATCCATTTCGCCGCAAGCATGGTATTTGTCAATCTTAAACCGGTATTCAAAGTAGATTTTCTTCCAAAATCCTGTCTGTAGCTGGCGTAAATTGCTGAACTTAAATAACTGCTGCCTCCATCAGGATATCTTGTCTGAACTACATAATTATCCTCAACACCAACAATTCTGTCACCGACTACATCAAGAACTTCGCCTTTTGAGGTAGAGTTGACATCGTTATAGGCGATTTCAAATCCATAACCAAAATCACGATTCACTTTCGGGTTCAAATTCTTCGTAAAATCTCCGTTGAGACTAACTACCTGAACTTTTTCAAATTGAGAAGATCTGTCTAGAATTCCAAACTTTCGATTTATTCTTGATTCTTTTATATTTTGGTATGCGGCAGTAAATGTTCCCCGATCCAAAAGTTTTTTATCTGCCTTGATATTAAATTGTGTAGACAGTAAGAATCTATCCTGAGGGCCATAATACCATTCTGCAAATCTGAGATCTCCGTCTTTTCTTTCCGTAAGTTTATCAAATCTGTTTATGCTGGTTGAGCTGCTGTACTGAAGGTTGAACATAAAGTCATTTCCATGTTCAAGCGGGATAAATAATTTTTGTAAAAAATCTGTTTGCTGGTATCCCACATTTCGCTGCATCGATGGATTGGAATTAGGCACAGGTTCAGGGTTGTAGTATGAATCTGTATTATCAGAATATTCAAATTGTAAACCCCAATTATCGAACCTATGCGGCCTGTATTCTCCCATTCGCAAATCACCAAAACTACTGTGCGTAATACTGGTGAACGAAGCAATCTTTTTATACTGCAATTCAACTCCTGCATTGACGGTTTTTTCGTCATTTACAGTACTGTAACGCCCAAGAAATTCAAGGCTGGTATTCATACGTTCAGAAACTTCAGGTTTTCGGGTATAATAATGAATTACTCCCCCCAGCGCATCTGAACCATAGACCACTGAAGAGGGTCCGAATATCACCTCTGTCTTATCAAGTGTTGTTGGGGCAACTGTGATAGAGTTTTGCAGATGTCCTTTACGATAAATGGCATTGTTCATTCTGACACCATCTACGACCAGCAGAATCCTGTTTGCTTCCATTCCCCTTAGAACAGGACTTCCACCTCCAAATTGTGATTTCTGAACCTTAACCCCTGGAATATTCGACAGCATGTCTGCGGATGTCTGCGGAACTACATTTTGTATGTCTTTATTAGAAAAAACGGCTATTTCCTCTGCAATTCTTGATCGATCTACGTCTCCTTTCGCCGCAGACAAAAACACCTCATTAAGAAGTTCAGACTTAAATTTTAGAAATATAGTTGTGTAATCTTTTCTGATCTGTTTTTTGATCAGCTCCAATTCAACATAACTTACATGGTTAAAAACAAGAAGTTCCAGATCATTAAAACTACTTAGATCGAGAATACCATTTCTATCGGAGATTACTGATTTAGATTTATCTTCATTGGTCACCTGAACATTGGATATAGGAAATTCAGAATCCTTATCTACAACAACACATTTTTGCCCATAAGAAAAATGTCCAATAAGGACAAATAATAATGCATTAAGAAATTTCATTAAAGACCTCTTTTAATACTTTTAATGATCTTGGCGTTTTAAATCCAGGTAAATGAAATTCGTAATACTGTAAAAGTATGTCCAGCGTTCCCTGTCTGGCCTCGGAGTTCCATTTTAATGTTTCAATATCATCAAATTTTATGCCGATAATCGATTTAAACAGAATTAATTTTTTACCATATAGGAAGTTTTTAAATGGTTTTGTACTCTGAAAGGTACCCTCTTCAAGATCAAAGTATGGTGCTTCTGAGTTATCGACATCAGGATAAAAGCCTAGATATTTTGTAAGTCGAAACATAAATATCAAATGAAAATTCGCATATGAATCATGTTGATCAAGCCATTGTAATGAGGTTTCTATAAAGCTGAATTGTAAAGGGTTTTTTTCTTCTTCTTTTAATGCATGGGCCAGGACCTCAGCTAAAAACAAAGCAATTGATTGCTTGTAAATATTTGTGGCAAGACTTTGGTATAAGTACGAAACCCGCACCTCGGTAATTTTGTTCAGATTCCCTTGCTTATTGTGATTAGCAGAGATATCAAGTTGACTCAGGGCTTGAAAATAACCAATTTTAAGCTTTTTGCTTTTAGATTTGAAAATACTGCGAATCAAATAAGATTTGACTCCTTCTTGAGTGAGGCATTTAACAATAAGATCTGCTTCTGCATACTTGATAGAGGTTAAAACAATTGCTTTGGTTTTGATCAACATAGTACACAACAATTAATTGATTATAGCAATTTTTGTCGACGCAGTTTCAGAGCTATCCGGGCTAGTCAAAAGCACAATATAAACTCCTGAGGCTACTTTTCTTCCTCTAAGGTTTGTCTTGTCCCAAATTACTTTACCTCCTCCTATTTCCTGACCTATATCCACATTGGTTTCGTGAACCAACCTTCCTGCGATATCAAGTATCTTTACATTTGTGCCTCTCGGTAAATTTGTTCCATTTCTGCCATCTATAGTGACAAATTCATGTTCCTTTTTTACCGGATTTGGAAAAGCATATACCTCAGCCAAAACATCACCAAAGGGGACCACCTCACTATTAAAAGCAACAATTCCTTTGTTTGTGGCAAAATAAACTTTACCTGCACTCTTATCAACCTTGACCTTTAAAACACTATTAGAAGGTAATGGAGAATTGTCTTTATTGAAGTTATATAAAGTCTCACTACCAAATGGATTGGTGCCCAAGACTCCACCTGTATCAGTACCAAACCATAAGTTCCCTGCTCCGTCTATGGCAATGGAATTAACGGGTTGATCACCCAATAATTTTTTTGGTACTCCATTATCCTCGATAATTACAGGTTCAGCATCATAAATATCTGATTCAAAAACACTGTCCGAATCTGAAAATACGACCAGACCTTTTTGAGTTCCGATCCAGATTCTATTGTTTCTGTCAACAGCCAAGGTTCTCACATTCAAATCTGGTAAAGATCCTTTGGTGCTTTCTGTTGTGAGTGCTATTTTTCTATCACCAATTTCATTGTAGACAAGTGCGCCATTTCTTCTTGACCCTATCCATACATTTCCTATTTTATCAATCGCGAGTTCGGTAAGCCCTAGGGCCACTTGTTCTGTAATGATAGAACTAAGATCGAAACCTTTCCATTGGCCATTTGGCTCAAGTTTTTTTAGCTTGTTGGCAACCCATGCATTTGCGATCCAAAAATTGCCCCTGTTATCAAAAGCGGCACCATTAATTCTAATACTTGAAAATGGTTCATTATCATTATAAAGATCCTCTAATCCACTGTTGCTGTCATCCCAAATAACTACAGGCTCGTCTTGTTCGACCACCATCATGCCGCTTCCCCAGGAACTGAGATATACTTTGTTTTCTTGCGAAGGGTCAATGGTTATATGAACTAGGTCCCGTGCCGGAAAAGCAGGATCATAAGGCTTATTTACCCATTGTGCTGATTCTGTTAAGGATCCATTATAATGAGAATAACCAAACCTTTTGTTTTGGGGGTCAAAAGACAGATTGTAGGCTCCGTATACAACCCATAGGTTGTCCTTGTCAGCCTCAATTGAAAACACCTTATTCGAAGTTGGGCCTTGAGGATGAATCTCCTGGTAAGCCATATCAGTGAATGATTTTTTTAAGATCCCATAACTTTTGGTGGCCAAAAGGACCTCATTGGACCTTGCAAATGAACTATTCAATTCAAAATCATAATCTCCCATTGATTTTGCTTCATAAACCTCTGATAAATCCTTATCCAGAATTAGAGCAGATTTGTTAAAGGTACAGGACATCAGTTGTGCAGAGGATCTTAATTTTAGAATGTTCTGATTATAATTTTTTTTCTGACTTAATTTGTCAATCCCTTCCAATTCATATAATAGGCTTGAACTGCAAGTAAAAATCTTATCATCAAGAACTGAAATTGATCTGAAATCACCCAATAACTGACCTTCAGGCTGTAGCCAATTATTAAAATCGACAAGGTTTGGATCATTTATATCTGCAGAGTAGATCCCTTTTTTACTCACGGCATAAATGGTTTGTTCATTTACAATACTTTCATAAACAAAAACAGGATTCGAATTCTCGTCTATATAGTATGTATCGCCAAAATTAAGGGTTTCAATATCGTAAACTACAATCCCAAAAGGAACAGATAAATATAATTTTCCATTGTATTCATTAATATCATTGATCTGTTTTTGACCTGTAATATCTAATCTTTCAATGTCCTTTGCTATGGTGATCTTTCCATTTTCATCAACAATTTCAATTAAACCTGTTTGATAACCAATGATAAATCGCTTGGTCGAGGAGCTATAATAAAGACTTGTTGTTTCTTTTCCTGATAAACCGTGAACTGAAGAAATTTTCTCCATTTCACCGGTTTCAATATTGTAAATAAAGGCCGCATTATCAGCAACTGCATAGATTCTGGTGTCAGTACTGATAAAATCTTTCACATTGTTATATGAAAAAAAATCTTCCCACGAATTGCTAAAATCAGTTTGAGATAGCATAGGCTGTGAAAAAACAATTAATATTAGGATGTAGAAAAAGTCTTTTTTACAAAAAAGAGACATAAAAACAGATTTTGCTCAAAGATATTTATTTCCATGAAAAAATATGTCGATTAAAGCTCTATTCGGATTATTTTTGCCATGTATGAATTATCACATGGCTATTTCGTTAATCCTTTGCTATCTGACTTTGAGTTTTATCTATTCTATTGTCGAGAAAGTCGCGCAATGGGAAAAGTGTAAGGCATTCTATAAGAAACATTTCAAAAATTCTTTTCTTAAAAATCATGTTCCAGCATCCATAGTGTTGGTTATCCTCTTCGAACTGCTAAGTGTAGGTATGAATCTGACTGGTTTGTACAGCTTATTTGTAACAGGTAATACAAATATGGCTTTGTGGGCTATGCTTGCGGTTGCCGCAACACTTACACTGTTAATGACAGGACAAAGAATAGCCCAGGATTACTCCGGGGCTATGAATATTACGGTGTATTTTATTTTAACCGTTATGGGGATATTTATGCTTGAAATCGTTTAGTAAGAATTCTGCAAGTTTAATTTAGTTACTGTCATAAGTTCTCCTTCAAGAAATACTTTCACCGGATAAACACCTTTCTCTAAGCTTTTCCCTTTTCTTTGGATAAACATGGTAACATCGACATCATGATTGTTATAATTGATGATGGCATGATCCGTATACTTTGATTCTTTCTCGCCATTTTTCATAGTAAAAATACCTTTGGCTTCTTCCACATTCCCATCTGGATTCTGCAATACCAAATGAGCCTCTTTTCTTCCTGAACCTACTTTTTCATTACTCAAGAGTTTAAACGATACTTTGATCAGATCAGTTTTGTTGGCATTTGAGGTTTTTTGATATTTACCATTACCGTTCATTTTCATGGCCGTGATCTCTACATTGTCAACACTCAGATTCTCCTCCATTTGTGCAACTTTAGATTCCACCTTTTCAACTTGAGCAACATCACTTTGACTTGATTGTGTTGGAGTATGCGCTATTTGTCTCTCTCTTCTAGTTGAAGATCCTGACACTTTACTTCTACCTCTTTTCACCATAAGGTCACGGTATTTCTTCTTGTAGTGAAGTACATTATTTTTGTATTCAATAATATTTGACCAACCTGTCTCTTCAAGTTCCTGAGCATTCACAATAATCAATGCGATATTTTCTTTATGCATTTTTAGTGAATCCGAAAGTGTCGGATATTTAGGAATGGCATCTTCATATTTCTTTTCTAATTCTGATAGTTGATCTATCATTTTCATTTTTTCCGTTCCTATATAGTTCAATACTTTATTGCTCTCAGGATTAGTGGCAACAATTGTTGAGTTATAATTGATGATTACTGCCTCTTTAACTTCTTTCTTATTTGTTTCTTCTTTTTCTTCAGATACAACAGCAACTACTGCTTTCTCTTCAACTTTCCCACTTTTGTTTTCTATTTTTTCAATATGATTTTCCGCAATGATTTCTTGTTTTACCACTGGTTGCTCTTCTGTAACCTTTTCTTCAACCACTGCTATCGGAGTTGAAACTTCTTTTTCAACCAAAGGAACAGGACTTAACTTAAGTCTTTTTGAAGGAGTCACTGGAGTACTGATTTTATGATCCGTGGCGACAACTTTTACGGTCTCGATCTTAGTACTTTCTATTTCATTAACTTCTTCCAAAGCTACATTTTCTGTTGTTTGAGGAACCACGTCTGTCTTCGGTAATTCTTTAACTTCACTAAGCGCTACCTTTTCAACAGGCGCAACTTTTCGAACTTTTTGAGACTTCGCAGCGATTGGTACAACAGTCTTTTTGTTTTGAATCGCTACCTTCGTTTTGGTAGATACAGGTTTCTTTTTCTTTATATCTGCAGGGATATTCACGAAATTGAATTCTGTTCTTCTGTTCATCTGATGTGATCCGTCTTGACAATCAACTCCATTTACACATTGGTTGATCAATTTCTCCTCACCATATCCTTTAGATCTGATTCGGCTCTCATCAATTCCTTTTGATTTAAGGTATTCAACTGCGGCTTTTGCACGTCTATTTGACAATCCAATATTATATGCATTTGTACCTTGTGAATCTGTGAATGAAGATGCTTCGATGATCAGACTTTCGTTTTCCTTCATGATTTCGGCAATCTTATCCATTTCCTTGGCAGCTTCCTGAGTTATGTTTGATGCATCAAACTCGTAATAAATTGGAGACATCTTATTAGCTACAGGTTGTGCTTTTTCAATTTTACTAAGATTCATATTGGTATGTAAAGCAGAATGGTAATTCTCTTCAAGTATCTCAATACGTTTTTTATCTTTTAAGTAATTAGGATTCGATGCAACCAACTCGTATTCTTTCGCACATGAAACTGTAAATTGATAAGTTCCATCACTATATGTAGCAACTGATTCAAGTAAACTTCCATCCATTGAGTAAAGATCTACAGTAGCACCTGGAATAGCTTTATAAGAATCTTTATCTCTTACTTTTCCGTCAACAGTGATAAAACAGTCTCCTGGTCTAACATCTTCTTTAAGTGAAAATGAATAAAGGTCATTAAAACCGTCTCCTTGTAATCTGTTAGAAGTAAAAAATCCTTGGTTGTTGTCCTTGTTTACGATATAAGCGAAATCATCATTGATACTATTTATTGGGGAAGCAAGTTCATAGACCTCAGACGTCGCATTATCATATATTTCAACTGCAAAAACATCCAATTTTCCATGACCCTCATGGCCATCAGAAGAAAAGTATAAAATATTATCTTCACTAATAAATGGTGTTGTTTCATTTCCATCCGTATTCACGAATGCTCCTAAATTTCGGGGTTTACTATATTCTCCTGTCTTTAAAATGTCAACGACAAAAATATCGGTATTCCCTTTTGAAGGAAGTCGATCAGAAACAAAATACAATTTGCTGTCGTCTGCATTTAAAACCGGATAACCCGTAGATGTTTTCTTTTTATTAAAAGGAAGTTTCTTGATATTTTTCCAACTCCCGTCTGCGGCAACATCCGCTTTATATAATAGGAGTCGTTTGTTTTTTGGTAAATTTTGCTTCTTTAATTTTTTCTTGTATTTATTTCTACTGAAATAAACTGTTCTTCCATCCTTAGAGTAAGTCACTCCAGTTTGGTTCACTCTTTTATTTATTTCTTTACTAACCCTTTTTACATTTTTGATTTCTCCATCAAAATTGATATCTCCTTTATAAAGGTCTTTTCTTGGATTGTAATTTTTTTTAGCAGTTGTCACCTGGTGATCCGCTGAAGTAAAAATTAATTTATTCTCATCCAAAATAGCAACACCATTATCTGAGTTCTTTTTATTTACCTCTAAAAATTTAATTTGATACTTGCCAGTAGATTGTCCGACAACTTGTAAAAAAGATGCTAGAAAAAAAACTAATATGAATCCCCTTTTCATAATTTGTAACTTATAATTATTTGTATTTCAGTTGTTTAATTGCTAAAGTCGAATTGTTTGGTGTTTTAAAACGTATTCGAAATAATACTGTTTTTGCAATTGGTAACTTATAAACAGTGTGTTAATAACGTGAGAAAGCCAAAAAAATTATATGGAAGAAAAAATAACAATAGAAATCATAAAATAAAAAAAGCCCTGCAATGCAGAGCTTTTAAATTCTTTTGATCACAATGAATTAATTCACTGGTGCTGGTTCTTCAGCTGGGCTTGCTTCTTCAGCAGGAGCTTCACTTTCATAATTGACATTCAAAGCGTCAATCACCTCATCGGTAATATTCAAAGATTCTTTACCATAGAGAACACTTTTAGTCTGCATTGAAGATCCGAGGATATATGTATATCCATTTGATTCTCCATATTCAGCTAAAAATGTTTCAATATCAGTATTGATCTTTTCAAACATTCTCTGTCCTTCAGCCTGTACTTGCTGCTGAGCCATTTGCTGTTGTTGTTGAAAAGCCTGTTGCTCTCGCATCAATTCAGATTCTTTCTTTTGACGAGCAGCAGTAGACATCTTGTCTTTGTTTTGCTGATACTCCTGGATCTTTTGTTGCAAAGGTAATGCTGTCTGATCCAATTGTTGAGAGATCTGTTGTGATTGCGCTTGCATATCTTCCTCAGCTTTAATTGCTCCATCATACTCCTTTAATATTTCCTCAACATCCACATAGGCGATCTTTACTTGAGAGCAAGAAGCCATCAATATCATTAAAGAAAATACTACTGCTAATTTTTTCATTTTAATTAATTTTTGATTTAGTGTGGCAAATGTAAAATAATGATTCGATTAACAATAATAAACTTTGACTTATTAGATCAATTGCTGTTATAAACTTAATTTATCAAAATTAAACATCGATAAGATTCTGCTATAAAACTTTGCTTTATGGGGTCTTTTATGTTCTTTTTTCTCAAAGCTTTAATGTCAGTGTACCCGAACACGAAAGAAAGTCTCTTAAAAGGGCTTAAAATACGTTTTATCGTTTCTTTAGTATGTATATCCTGGAAGAGAACTCCTCTGTGCGTCTTGCCTTGAGGTTCGACACCAATCCTGTTTTTAAAGCCGAGAATAAATTTGATTTACCTGTCTTATTTTTTTCAGAAAGAAGACTGACATAAAAAGAATCAAAAATCAAAGGCCTCGTGTTCACTAATTCGAAATCTTGTTCACCAAAAATATGACGAATTGACTTTTCGCTAAAATGCCATAAGTGTCTCGGGACATCATAAGCTGCCCAAAACTCTTTATAATGGATGGCGTCATAACTTTTAAAATTCGGCACCGCAATAATTAAATGCCCATCGGCAGTGAGAAGCTCTTTTAGCTTTTTAATGTATTCATCTAGATTAGGAACATGTTCCAATACATGCCACATGCTTATGATGTCGAAGTTTCCATTTTCAGAAAATTGATTCAAATCTTCTTTTAGGCATTCTGAAGAATTAATTTTTTGCGTCGCCAGTTCCCTTGCTTTTATATTTGGTTCTGTACCTGATATCTGCCATCCATCTTTTTCACAAACTGACAGTAAATCTCCGGTACCGCAACCTATATCCAAAATACGTCCTTTTCTACCATTAAGCTTATTGATCAGTTTTAATTTTCTTTTCAATGAATAGGACTTGATCACCTGATAAACTTTATCCATCAAAGTTCGGCTAGAATCTGTGTGAGAGATATATTCCTCACTCTCGTAATACGATGGTAGATCTGCTTCCTTTGGTCGAGGAAATGTTACCAGAAGATCTGTCTCTGGGTCTCTAAAAAGTGAAAAGGTTTCACGTGAAACAGTGTGATCGACACAAGTAAGAAACGGCTGTAGATTTTCTTTATTTTTATAAGGTTCCGTTTGCGACTTATTGGCTAGGGTCATATGCATATTGATTTGTAAGAAATATTAGCGACCCATATAAACGAGAAGCACTGAAACATCACTTGGCGAAACACCCGAAATCCTGCTTGCCTGTGAAATGGTGGCTGGTTGAATTTTGGTAAGTTTTTCTCTTGCCTCATATGAAATTGAATGCACCTTTTGATAGTCAAAATTAATCGGAATTTTTATATTCTCTAATCGCTGTAATTTATCTGCTGAGTTTTTTTCTTTTTCGATATAACCTGAATACTTGACATGCACTTCTGCCTGCTCCAGTACCTCTGAATCAATACTGTGTTTTTCTATAAATTCTTCCACTTTTGGAAAGCGACGAACATCATTAAAATCAAGCTGAGGCCTAGATGCGATTTTAAACATTTTCATAGATTGATTTACCGCAGCAGAATCTTTTTCGTTCAATATTGGATTTACGTCTTCCGGCCTTATGCTGGTATCTTTTAAAAATTTGATGAACAGATCAGTTTTTTCTTGTTTTTCTATAACACGATCCATGCGTTCTTTAGATGCCAATCCTATTGCAAAAGACATAGGTGTTAACCTTAAATCAGCATTGTCTTGTCTTAACAAAGTTCTGTACTCTGCTCTCGAAGTAAACATACGATAAGGCTCCTCGGTTCCTTTGGTAATTAAGTCATCGATCAACACTCCGATATAAGCCTGATCTCTTTTCAGAATAAACGGCGATTTTCCTTTCACATTAAGTGCTGCATTTATACCGGCCATCAGGCCTTGAGCCGCTGCTTCTTCGTAACCGGTTGTTCCATTAATCTGTCCGGCAAAATATAAGTTCTTGATCAACTTGGTCTCTAAAGTTTGATGCAATTGGGTAGGCTGAAAGAAATCGTATTCTATGGCATAACCAAATCTAAGAAACTTCACATTTTCAAATCCTGCTACTTTTTTCAATGCCTTGTATTGCACTTCATGCGGTAAGGAAGTAGAAAATCCATTCACATAAATTTCAGTTGTATGCCACCCCTCTGGCTCCACAAATATTTGATGTCTGTCCTTGCTGGCAAATCGATCTATTTTATCTTCTATAGAAGGGCAGTAACGAGGACCTATTCCTTTAATCCTTCCAGTATACATTGGTGAGTTCTCAAAACCCTCACGGAGTAACTGATGCACCTCCGGAGAAGTGTAAGACATAAAGCATGATCTCTGATCGGTCAAACTAGCCGTATCCGTATAAGAAAATTTTGATGTTATTTCATCACCCGGCTGCTCAATCATTTTCGTAAAATCAAGCGACCTTGCGTCTACTCTTGGCGGGGTTCCAGTTTTCATTCTTCCTGCCTCAAATCCTTTGGCTACCAAATCTTCTGTGATGCCAGTCGAAGCACCTTCACCGGCTCTCCCACCTCCAAAGGTCTTTTCTCCAATATGTATTTTACCATTTAAAAAAGTTCCCGCGGTAACAATAACAGTCTTTGCATAAATAGAAAGACCTAATTGTGTTTTCACTCCTGCAATTTTATCATCTTCAAAAATCAAGCCATTGACCGAATCCTGGAACATGTCAAGATTGTCCGTTTGCTCTAACAATGTTCTCCATTCTTCAGCAAACCTCATCCTGTCACTCTGAGCCCTTGGACTCCACATTGCCGGTCCTTTAGACTTGTTCAACATCTTAAACTGGATCGCCGTCTTGTCAGTAACGATAGCGCTAAAACCACCAAGGGCATCAATCTCTCTCACAATTTGACCTTTGGCAATACCTCCCATGGCAGGATTACAACTCATTTGTGCAATATTCTGAAGACTCATTGTTATCAGCAGGGTGTTGCAGCCAAGATTGGCAGCAGCAGCTGCTGCCTCGCCACCTGCGTGACCTCCTCCGACAACTATTACATCATATGTTGATTCAAATAAATTCATATCCATTGTTTCACGTGAAACATTCTATTACAGCTATTAAAAAGTGCGCAAAGATAAGTAATAATCCTCTTTCGCCCTCATGGTAATTTTATCCTCAGACTCTTTGTCTTTATAGCCGCAATAATGCAATATACCGTGAGCCATTACCCGATGGAGTTCTTCCCTAACATTATGACCCAACTTTTCTGCATTATCAGCAACTCTTTCGTAGGAAATATAAATATCTCCTGACACCACATCACCTACCGTATAATCAAAGCTAATTATATCTGTTAATGTGTTGTGGTTCAATGTTTTAACATTAATTTCATGTAGATAATCATCATCGCAAAAAATATAATTAATCTCACCACGCTCCTTATCCTCCTGATCCAGAATAAAGGCTACCCAATCTGACAGTTTATTTTCATCTTCCAGACTAAAATTTCCAACAAATGTATATTCAATCATAGTACTTTATCTATTCTCCAGTTCAAAATATTTCTTAACCCTTTTTTTGTAATCCGGAGCTAACTCCAGTTTTTTTCGTCTCAGTATTTCATCATCATATCCAGCTTCTTTCTTATACTTCAATTCATCAATATCTCTATACTGTTCCTTAAACCTACTCGTTTCTGATTTTCTCTTCTTATCCTTATTTCTTTCCATGGCCGCATTTTCCAACTCCAATAATTCATGCTCTAATTTTTGCATTCTATCTAAGGACTCTTTTGTAATGCCTTTTTCAAGCAGAATTTTCTCTAGCTCTTCCATTTTATTCAAAACTGCTTTTCCTTTCTGCCCTCCTACACCTTCTTTGTCAAGTATTTTCTGCAATTCTTCTTTAAGCAGTTTCTGCTCTTGATACATTTGAAATTGTTCTCCACTCATCGCTTCCTTTCCCTTTTTACCTTGGCCCTCCTGCGAATCCATCCCTTCCTTCATCTTTTTCATCATTCCCTGCTGTTTTTTAATAACATCAGGTAAACTCAACTCTCCCTCTTTTCCCTTGCCTTTGCTAGAGCCCGGCTTCTGATCCTGGAGGCTTTGAAGCATGTCACTCAATAAATCTGCAAGATTATTAGCGGCTGTCATTGTGTATTGTTGATTGCTTCTGCCCTGCTGAATCCGGTTTTCTGCAATGTTCTCCAATGATTTATCAAGATTATAATGCGCATCACTAATGTCTTCTTGAATTTTGGAGCTTAGTTTTACCATCCTTAGAGATAGGGTATATAAACTATCATCAATATGCTCAAAATGTTCTTTGAGCTTGATCTGTTCTTTCAATTTTTTTGGAAAATCGGCATTTTCCGAACTCACTTTTTCAAATGAAAGCATCAATTCTTCCTGGTCCAGTGAAAAGACCAATAAATTTTTCAAAATCTGTTGCAGGTCTTTTATATTCTCTTCAACCCCTTGCATTTCCATTTCCATCAAACCTGACTCCATTTTTTTACTGAGCTCTTTCATCCTTTCCGAGGCTCTTCTTTGTTTTTCCTTTGCTTGATTTATGTTCTCTTTCTGCTCCCCATCCTCACTTTGTTCACTGTTCTTTAAAGACTCTTCAGCATCCTTCATATCCATTTCTATCAATTTTTCATCGGCTTTGCTATCAAAAATATCCATCGGATCCTTTAGCTCATTATTTTGTTTCCTTAGTTCGTTAAAATCCTTTTGGATAGAATCAAATTTATCAGTCAACTTCTTTTGCTCCTGCTCTGAGTTGTTCTTCTCCGTACTGAGATCAATTTGCTCCTCTGAAAGTTCTTCAAGCTTCTGCATTATCTGGGTAGATTTCTTTTCTACGTAAAATTGCTTGGTCAATTCAAGAATACGTTCGAGCGTTCTGTTTTCCTGTTTGCTTTGTTCTTTAAGCTTGTCAATTTTTTCAAGTAAATCTTCCTTTTGTAATTTTTCGGCTAGCTCCTCAAGCTCTTTGATCAAACCTTCTTTTTCCTTAAAATCAGCCATTTCTTCCCAACGCTTTTTAAGCTCTTCTTTTTTATTCTTTAAATCCGGTTGATCTTCCGTATCCATTTCATCAAGATTTTCTTTCATCATTTCAGCATTGTTATCCATGATCTCTTGATAGCGCTTTTGTCTCTCTAAAAATTCTTCAAGTTGTTTCCTGTCATTCCAGTCAGCATCTTCCTTATTTTTAAGTTTCTTTGAAAACTCCTCCATTGATTTCTCGAGTTGTTTAGCTGACTCCTTTGTTCTTTCGGTATCTTCTATTCCTTGCTTCTGCTCTTCAAGTATTTCATCCTCTTCCTCTTCAAATGTTTTATTCTTGTACCTGAATGTTTGAGAAACTGTTTTTTTAGGACCTTTAATCGCATCATTATCAAATACTTCAAAATACAATTCATAGCTGCGACCTTCATCAAGAGCAATTCCCTCAGGAAATACATAAAAAAACTCTTCAAAATCGCCAGACTCTGTATTGATCCTGCCTATACTTTGTTTACCGTTTTCGATGTCTCTCGCAACTATCTGCAACCTTGATATGCCATAGTCATCAGTAAGCTGTCCCTGAAACTGAACTGGGCCCCGGCTTACTGAATCTATGTCCGATTGAACAAATATTTTAGGAAATTCATCTTTAAGCACTTCCAGTTGATAGCTTAAAGTTTCAAACTCTTTTAAAAATTGATTTGATGATCGGATTTCATATGCTGTGTTTTTGAGAATTTTCTTGCGCAACACAAACCTGCCGTCCCGCTTATTGGTCATTTTTTCAATCTCTTCTTTACCATTTATTCCTGTCAAAGCAAAATCCAGTATTTCGGTATTTTGTGAACCAACGAGCCATGTAATTTCTGTACCTATCGGTATTAAGGCATTACCTGTATTGTTGATTGTATCAGGTGCCTTTTTCAAATATGCAGGGTATTTCAATTCCATACTGAAGTCTGTAATCTTTGGTGCAGACAAAACTCTCAGTTCATAGGCTTTAGAAGTCACAGAATTGCCTTCCATGTAAAAACTGATATTCTTTTCAGGAAATTCAAACACATAGGCCAGTAAACCAGCTTCATCGGGAATCGCGTAATAGCTGTTGCCTCCATAAATGACACGAACATTTTCCGGCACAACTTCTCCAACAGTTCTAAATACCAGACGGAACGATTCATCTTCAACTGTTTCCAGCTCACCGTTTATTATTTCGAAATAAAATGGTGCTGGAGTCTCAAAAGCTGTCTGATGATGCACTACTCTATTTAAGCTTTGTGTAAAAACAGAATTATTACCCGTGACCCATACTAAAAACCAAATAAACAGAGGCACAAATAAATATTTCAAATACACTGTATTGCTTTTAAATATGACAGCCTTTTTAAAACTTATTGGAGTTAATTCTTTTGACTTTTGTTCAATACTGGCAGCTAGTAATTCATTATTTGAATCTATTGATTTCAGCTGAATAATATTAAGGAGCTTATCGTCAACTTCCTTAAAGTGTTTTCCGATGATTCTGCATGCCTGCGTATCAGATATTCCTTTTCTGATTCCAATCAATTTAAATAGTGGAATCAGGATAAATCGAAATAACAAAACGAACTCAATCACCACAAATAGCCAAAATAGTAGTGTTCTGGAAAAAGGTTCTAACCAAAGAAAGTATTCAATAATCAGGGTAAAAAACAAATAAAGCAATCCAAAAGATAAAAAGAAAATTGCACCCTTGATGATCTCATTGGTGTAGTACCTTTTGATAAAGGCTTTCAGTTTATCGTGTATGTGCTGATAATGGTTCAAACTAAATTCTAAAATTACAATTAATCTTTCAACCTAAATTGGCTAGAATAAGAATAGCTAAAGTAGTGCCAAAATTTTAAAGCGAACTCTGGTTTTAAATTGTATTTTAGTAAAATGTTAAAATAAAGAATGGTTTCACAAGGCTACCAACTAGAGTATTCGGCCTTAAAAATTGGTGTTATCTTGAACCTAATGATAGGTATTGCAGGCTGGATAGCGTTTTCTCTTACCGGGTCTGAGGCATTATTGCTCGATGGCAATTTTTCATTAATCTCATCAGTGACGACAATTGCAGCAATTCTAATTATTCATAAAAAACATAAAAGAACTTCTGTATTTCCTTATGGAAGATATTTTTATGAATCTTTTTTTACCTTTTCAAAAGGGATTCTCATCTTGGGGCTAATTATTGCAGCTCTCATTCAGAATATTCTTAAAATAATTGCATTTATTGAGGGTGATCAACTTGAAAAACTGAAAACCGGCCCTATTCTTATTTACATGGCTTTAATGATCTTTCTTTGTTTTGGACTTGCGTTTCTGTACCAACATAAAAATAAAAAGATCCATTTTCAAAGCAGTATTCTTAACGTAGAGACAAAGGCAAGTAAAATTGATGGTTTTATGACAATTGCGGTAGGTATTGCTTTGGTATTGACAACCTTTGTTCCTGAATCTTCAAAACTATCTTTCCTACTCTACATTGGTGATTCAATTATTGTGATACTGATGTGTTTGTTTTTATTCCAAACGCCTTTTGAAGTAATTAAAGGAGGTTTTATTGAACTAGCTGGCGGAAGTCTGCAGGATAAGGAAGCTGTTCATGAAATAGAGATGATAGTTAAAAACCTTTTACCAAACGGGTTGCAAATGAATAATTGTCACATATCAAAAACCGGAAGCAGCCATTTAGTGCTTGTTTATGCCAGTTCAAGTACGACCACCATTGCCACAGAAACTGTCAATCAATATCGAAACTCTCTACATGAAAAACTGGAGGTAAAATACCCAAATTCTGAAGTGGAAATCGTTTTTAGATAAAACAAATTATCGTCTTACTTACTTTCCTTTTCATAATTCTGAATTATTAACGTGCCCAATTACTACCTATTGTTATGTTCCATGCCCAAATCTCAGGACCTCTGGCTATATCGACACGAGCATGTAATCCGCATTGTTTGGCCAGAAAATACCTGAATCCTGTTCCGCTTCTAAACTTCTCAGTTCGGTCGTTGTATAGCAATGGCACTTCGGCTAAGACCAAATGCACTTCTGATAAGGCTAAAGTAAGTTTGCCGTGATAACCAAAAATGTTTTAATTCTTTTGACTCGAATATTGCAAGGTATTATCCAGAAATGAATAGAAATTTGTCGGCTTAGAAGAATCAATATCACCTTCTTCAGATCCTTTGTTTTCTTCTTGGCCAAACACTAACGTTACATTAAGTAAAAGAAAAGACAGTTGCTTTTTCAAAATTTGTAAATCAGTTTTTAAGGGCATTTTTTATCGCTTTTTCTACCATTGGTTTCATAATCGCATATCCTTTTTTCGTAGGATGGACGCCATCATTTGCCAAATCTTCGGGTAAACCATTTCGATCATCTACCATAGCTGAAAAATAGTCTAGAAAGATAATTTCATCTGAGTCTGCATATTCTTTTAACATGGCATTTAACTTAGGTATTTTAATGTTTGGTTCAAGACCCGGCCTCCAGACATAATCATGTGCGGGTAAGACCGATGAAATAATCACTTCAATTCCGTTTACTTTAGCCAATTCACACATGGAAACAATATTATCTCTAATCTCTTCTAAGGTCATAGGACCCGTGTTTCCTGCAATATCATTTGTTCCTGCTAAAATGACCACCACTTTTGGTTTTAAATTAATTACGTCTGCCCTAAATCGCAACAACATTTGTGGTGTGGTTTGACCACCAATTCCGCGGTTGATATAGCTCGGGTTATCAAAGTATTCAGGGTCCATATTCGTCCATCCTTCTGTAATAGAATTGCCCATAAAAACCACCCTTTGTTCGCCTTGAGTCGGCAAACCCAAGCGGTCATTTTGTTTTTTAAATCTATTCAAATTTGCCCAATCTTGTGCATTGGAATGTTGCCAAAAACATCCAATGAAAATTAATAAAATAATCTGTTTATAATTCCTCATTCTTCGGATCTGATTTCTTCAAGTTCTTCAACAAGTAAAATAACTTCTTTTTTTGCTTCCATTGTGTCAGGAATCTCAGGATCAAAAGTTACTAATCTTTCATATTCCTTTTGAGCTTCTGTATCATTACCCTGATCAGCCGCTATCATTGCTTTTAACCAAATGGCAGAAAGTCTGTAGTTGGCATCTTTTGACAATTCACCAACATTAGCATAGGCAAGAGCCTTTTTATGATTCCTATCTATTAACTCAATCAAACCATCCACATTCTCATCACCAAATTCCTTCCGCATCACATCTTCTTCAGACTTTTCGTTTGAATTTTCTTTGATCTTCGATTGCTCGGGTTTCTTCTCTACATCAGTCATCATTGCAGATCTCGTTTGCGAAGTTCTCTTGCTATTCTCCTGGGCTGCAATTTGACCTGCTGCTCCTGTTGCTAATCCTGCAGCTGTAAGGCCTCTGTCTCCTGATAATACACCCAGAATAGTCATAATACCACCGGCGGCTCTAGTTACATCCGCGCCAGTTCTTTTATTCTTTAATTTTTCCAGCTGCAGAGAATACGCATTTTGATCTCCTGTAAACTCTATTTTTAACTTTGGATATCTATTATCCGCTTTTCGATATATCTTATCAAAAGCTTCAAAATAATCAGTACTAATTAATGATAAATCTATATACCTGACTAGTTCGCCATTATCCAATTTAATTCCTTTGGACTTCGCCGTACCATTTTTATAATTCACTTGCTCTTTTCCACCTTCCCTGTATTGGATATCAATAACCTGTGCAACCGTAATTTGAGCAATTAGTACCCATACAAATGTCAACTGTAAACGAATGTTTCTCATAAAATGATTTTTGTTAAAGATAATGAACTCCTTCTTTACCAAAAAATCATGGGAAGGTCTTATATTTGCGGCAAAATTCGCATCAAATGTCAAAACAAGTTAGAGTAAGATTTGCTCCCAGCCCAACAGGACCTCTTCATATCGGAGGAGTGAGAACTGCTTTGTTTAATTATTTATTCGCTAAAAAGCATCACGGTACATTTATTCTGAGAATTGAAGATACTGATCAAAACAGGTATGTTGCGAATGCGGAACAATATATCGTTGACGCCTTAAACTGGTCGAATATTCCTTTTGATGAAGGTCCGGGTAAAGAAGGTGATTTTGGACCTTATCGTCAATCCGAAAGAAAAGATCTTTATAAAAAATATGCTGATGAACTTATTGCTTCCGGAAATGCCTATTATGCTTTTGATACTGCTGAGAGACTGGAATTTCACAGAAACAATCATCAGGAAAAAGGAAAAACTTTTATCTACAACTGGCACAACCGTGAAAAGTTAGACAATTCTCTCACTTTGACAGATGAACAGGTAGCTGAAAAAATTAAAAATGGAGAAAAATTTGTGATTCGGTTTAAATCTCCTCAGGATGAAACTCTTGAACTGCAAGACATGATCAGGGGTGAGATAAAAATTGATACCAATGTTCTGGATGATAAAATTCTATTTAAATCTGATGGAATGCCAACCTATCACTTAG
>JAAESS010000203.1 GCA_024229195.1 Flavobacteriales bacterium
ATCACTCCGGCGACACTCTTTGGCACAATCAATTAACGGCTTCATTAATAAATCAATCAGTTGATGTGGCGATAGTCCCAATCAATGGTAACGACCCATCTAGACGCGTAGCCGGCAATCTTAATGGAACTGAAGCTGCTGCACTTTCAAAAGCAATTAATGCGAAAATTGCAATTCCCCATCATTTTGACATGTTTGAATTTAATACTGCTAGCCCTGAACAATTCACAAAGGCGTGCGAAAAGTTAAATCAACCTTTCTGTGTTCTGCAGAATGGTCAAGGGTGGTGCTCATCCGAGCTCGAGTAAAATTCACGGAAAAAAAGTGTTTTCCTTCGATTAAAAATAGAAATTTATTCACTAAATTTTAACATTCTTGGATCATTAAGGATTAAATCAGGTAGAATTATTTGCTAAAAATCACTAATATTTGCCTTTTTTACAGTAAATTCTTTGTTTGAGTTGAACAATTTCGCAACTAATACACAGGCTCTCAGAGTAAGGTTGTTTTTCTACTAAAAACCTGTAAATTTCCGGCCCCTGTTTTCCAGCAGGAATAAATTTATAATCACCTCAATGTCACCAATTGTCGCATTCCTAATCGCACTGTCCTTATTAGCCCTCTTTATTTGGTACTTCGCAACTGACTCTGACTTTCGTCAAAGGATCATCGGAACAGCTCTTGCCTTAGGATTGGCAGGCTTCTGCGCATATTCCCTCTTCCCTCCCGAAGAAAAAATTAAACGAGGAATGGATCTTGCTGG
>JAAESS010000204.1 GCA_024229195.1 Flavobacteriales bacterium
ATTTATAAAACCAATCATTTCAGTTGATGAAAACGATAATCCAATCACCACAATAAAAGAAGGTGATGCCGTAATTTGCTTTAATTTCCGAACGGATAGATGCAGAGAAATTACCACTGTTTTAACACAAAAAGATATGCCAGATTTTGGAATGAGGAACTTGAATCTGCATTACACCACCCTTACGAATTATGATGATACTTTTAAAAATATTAATGTAATTTACGATAAGGAAAATATCAAAAATACTTTGGGTGAAATTTTGGAGCAAAACAATAAATCTCAAATCCGAATTGCAGAAACAGAGAAATATCCACATGTTACTTTTTTCTTTTCAGGAGGCAGGGAAAAAGAATTTGTTAGAGAGAAACGCTTAATGGTGAATTCTCCAAAAGTAGCTACTTACGATTTGCAACCAGAAATGAGTGCTCCTGAAGTTACTTCTACCATTATATCAGAATTGGAGAAAGGAGAAATAGATTTTGTATGTCTTAACTTTGCAAACCCAGATATGGTAGGACACACTGGAGACTATAATGCAATAATGAAAGCGGTGGAAACAGTAGATGATTGCGCTAGACAAGTGGTTGAGGCAGGGCTGCAAAACGACTATGCATTCATCATTATTGCTGATCATGGAAATGCTGATTTCACAATAAATCCTGATGGTTCGCCAAATACAGCACATAGTACCAATCCTGTTCCTTGTTTTGCAATCAACACAGGATTTGAAAAAATAGAAAATGGA
>JAAESS010000205.1 GCA_024229195.1 Flavobacteriales bacterium
AAAAGATTGAGTCACAGAAGGATATTTTTATTGATACAGAATATGACAAGATCGTTCTCAATCTTTATAAATCTGTATTTTACAACTCATTTCTAAGTCATATATTTGCACAAAGCGACTTCATGAATTACTTATTTATATTGCTGGGTTTTGTCATTCTGATTTTGGGTGGCAACTGGCTTCTGAAGTCTGCAGTATCTCTGTCTCTTAGATTAAAAATCCCAAAAATAGTTATTGGTATGACTGTGGTTTCTTTTGCCACTTCCATGCCGGAGTTGATTGTCAGTTTGCAAGCTGCTCTCAACGGGCATGCGGATATCGCATTGGGAAATGTAATCGGTTCTAATATTGCTAATCTGGGTTTTGTTCTTGCCATCGTGATTATGGTAAGTACCATTAAAGTGGAAAAAAGTTTTTATACCACTGATTGGCCCGTTATGATGCTGGCCTCAGTTATGTTGTATTTTTTCCTCGCTTTTGACGGAGAAATACAAAGGTGGGAAGGCCTTGTGTTATTTATAACCTTGATTGCTATTTTGATCTATTTGTTCAAATTTCAAAAAGTAGCAGTTGTTGATGAAATGCCTGATGATGATGTTGAATATTCTCTCGGAAAATCTCTTTTGCTTTTGATTATTGGCGGTGTCGGATTATGGGGAGGGTCTGAATTATTAATTGAAGGATCTGTTAATCTTGCCACAGAATTCGGTGTGAGCAAGCGAATTATCGGTATTACGATTATTTCTCTTGGAACCAGTATTCCTGAACTGGCTGCATCTCTTGTGGCCATATCCAGAGAGGAAAAAGCCATTTCACTCGGAAACCTTTTAGGATCAAATATGTTTAATATACTGGCTGTGCTGGGAATTACCTCAATGGTTACCCCGATGGCAGCAAGTGATCAGGGTTTGATCGATTTTGATATAATTTGGATGCTTGTTTTATCACTAAGTATATTCCCTTTGGTATTTACACCTGGAAGGATGAGATTGTCTTGGGGAGAAGGATTAATTCTGTTGGGCTCTTATATTGTTTTTATAAGTATGGTGGTCTAAAAAAAAATGCCTTCTTAAAAGAAGACATTTTTTTAATAACCAATAATAAAATCTTTTGTCAAGATTATATTTTAGCAGATTTAACCGTTTGGATAATTCTACCTGCAATTTTATATGGATCACCATTTGAAGCTGGTCTACGGTCTTCCAACCATCCTTTCCAACCATTCTCAACAGTGATTATAGGAATACGAATTGAAGCCCCTCTATCAGAAACTCCATAGCTGAAGTCAGATACGTGTGCAGTTTCGTGTAATCCTGTTAATCTTTCATCATTAAAAGCACCATAAACACCAATATGTTCGTCAGTTACTGGTCTAAAAGCTTCACAAATCTTTTCATAAGTCTCTTTTGAACCACATGTTCTCAAAGTAGTGTTCGAGAAGTTTGCATGCATACCAGAACCATTCCAGTCACCTTTTACTGGTTTTGGATGAAGTTCAATATAGTAACCACAGCTTTCAGTTAGTCTATTTAATAAATAGCGTGCAACCCAGATTTCATCTCCAGCTTTTTTTGCGCCCTTAGCAAATAATTGGAAGTCCCACTGTCCTGGTGCTACTTCTT
>JAAESS010000206.1 GCA_024229195.1 Flavobacteriales bacterium
AAAAAAAATCAAAAATTGAAAACCCGGAAAAAGAGAAATCGAATTCAAAAGCATCGGTAGATGATGAAAATTCAACGGATGTAAAAAGAGAACCAGGGAACAGAAACGAAAAGGCACAGGAATCAATTGATGAGAAACTTAATAAAGATGACCAGGAATGTGAGAATAGTCAAAGTGGACACCAAACCGCAGAGGACAAGAAAAATTTAGAACATGGAGGCTCGGTTTTTGTGCACAGGGGGGATCTTTTGGCTCAGATCACTCAGAGTAAAAAGGGTAAACCTGGAAAAGATGTTCAAGGATTCTCAATTAGACCGGGACGACCTGCTATTTGCAAAATAATTGCTGGAAAGGGTGTTATAAAAAAGGGATTTGATTTTTTTGCTTTAATCGACGGTCTACTTTCATTAAAGAATGGAATAAAACTGGTTATTGAACCCCAAAAGAAAAAAAAAGATACGATAGTGATAAACGATCCAATACGTATTGATACCGAGAGTAAATACGAAACAGCAAATGTAATACTCAAAGAAAATATATTATCCGGAGGAATTTTAAGGTGTCATTCTCTTCAGCTTGATGGACACATGATGGGTAGAGTCATATGCTCTGGAAATATCGTTGCAGCAGTAGATATCGCAACCAGTGAAAAATTAAGGGATGAGGATGCTGCTCATCAGATAGAAATTAGTTGTAATGGATCAATAAAAGCATCAAAAAATATCA
>JAAESS010000207.1 GCA_024229195.1 Flavobacteriales bacterium
TAATAAATTCATCTCTCATATATCTAGAAGCTTCTCTATTTCAAACGAAACCAGTTTCTTCGTAGTTTATAGATAATTTCTTATTAACTCCTCAAAAAATCATGAAGATAACTGCCAACAACCCCAATCGCAAATCCTGGTTAGATGTGGAGAAAGATTCGGATTTCCCAATTCAAAATATTCCATTTGGGGTATTTCTTACCAAAGATGATATTACTACCATAGGAACAAGGATAGGTAATTACGCCATTGACCTTGCGGCATTACAACAATTAGGCTATTTTGAAGGGATCCCGCTGACGTATGATATATTTATGCAAGATTCCCTTAATGATTTTATTGCTGATGGCAGAACAACCTGGCGTCTGGTGAGAAATAGAATCGCCGATATTTTTGATAAAGAAAACTCAAAACTCAAAAAAAATAAAGCAGAAAGAGAAGTTGTGATATTCAATATCGACGATATTGAAATGCTTTTACCTGTAGTCATAGGAGATTATACTGATTTTTATTCCAGTAAAGATCATGCAACCAATGTAGGAACCATGTTCAGGGATCCTGAAAATGCCTTATTACCAAATTGGGTGCATATACCTGTGGGTTATCATGGAAGATCTTCTTCGATTGTAGTATCTGGAACTAAAATACGCAGACCTGTAGGGCAAACTATGCCTCAGGGTGCTACACAACCTGTTTTCGGCCCCTGCAAGTTGTTGGACTTTGAGGTTGAAATGGGTTTTATTACAACTGATGCCAATAAATTAGGAAAGGCTGTTCCTATTGAGGAAGCAAGAAATCATATTTTTGGGATGGTATTACTCAATGATTGGTCTGCCAGAGATATTCAGAAATGGGAGTATGTTCCGCTAGGACCATTTCTTGCAAAGAACTTTGCATCTACTATTTCAGCATGGATTGTAACTTTAGATGCTCTTGAACCTTTTAAAGTAGCTGGACCAGAACAAGATCCACAACCACTACCCTATTTACAGGATTTTGGATTGACTTCATATGACATTGTCATTCAAACGTCGATCAAACCTAAAAAAGAGGATGAGACCATTATAAGTAATACAAATTTTAAAAACCTCTATTGGAGTATCTCTCAACAATTAGCGCACCAAACAGTGAACGGCTGTAACGTCAGATCAGGTGATCTTTATGGAAGTGGAACTATTTCTGGTAAAGAAAAGACTAGTTACGGTTCGATGTTGGAATTGACCTGGAAAGGAACTGAACCGATCAAGATGTCTGATGGAAGTGAAAGAAAATTCATTCATGACGGTGATACCGTGATCATGCGTGGCTATTGTAAAAATGAACAGGTCAGGATTGGTTTCGGAGAATGTATTGGAAAGGTCAAAAAAGCAAGAAAATTAGACGCTGAATAATCAGTTATTACTGAAGTTTAGGGATAATCTCCAAAAGCGCATAATGCGAATCATGTGCCAGCACCTTAGCATTCTTGAGCACAATAAGTTGTGGGGATTCATGGCGAATCCCTAATTCTTCTTCGATCCAATTTGATATTGACCGAAAGCCTTGAATATGCAAATAAACATACGTTTCTTTTCTTTCTTGAACTTGCTTTTCAAATCGGCGAAGGACCATGGAGCTCACACCACATCTGCTGCTATGTTTAAAAATATATACATGTTGCTTTTGTGATAAATCCAACAGATCAGACCATTGATCCTTACTTTCAAAATCTATTCTTGAAAGGGATTGGTTTTTATTATTATTCTTGTCAGACTTTAGAAATTCAAACATTATTTTTCATATTTCTTGTTAATTCAATCACCGTGATCTCTGGCCAAATCCCAACTCTACCGGGAAAACCAAGGAAGCCAAACCCCCTGTTCACATACAAATTTTGATTATTTTTTTTATAAAGTCCGGCCCATTGCGGATATATATATTTGATTGGACTCCATTTAAATCCAGGAATCTCTACTCCGAACTGCATTCCGTGCGTATGACCAGATAATGTCAGGTCAATATGCGTAGGATGACTGATCACTTTTTTATCCCAATGCGTGGGATCATGACTCATTAAAATCTTAAAATCTATATCTTCTCTACCCAGAAGCGCTTTGTCAAGATCACCTTTTTGAGGAAAAGGTGGGTTACCCCAATTTTCAACTCCGTAAATTCCGATAGTCTCATCACCTCTCGTGATCGCAGAATTCTCATTATTTAATAATTGAAAACCCATTTCTTTTTGATGCTGATACAGCAATTGCATATTATCTTCCTTATCCTCTTCTGAATTCCATTTTTTATAGTCTCCATAATCATGGTTACCTAATACAGAAAACACGCCTTCAGGAGCCTTTAAGTCTTTGAAATATTTGATGAAAGGTTCAATCTCTCGAGAATCATTATTGACTAGATCACCTGTAAAAAGAACAACATCTGCTTTTTGCTCATTAACCAGACCAATACCATCAACAATCGCTTCATGACTATCAAAACTTCCAGAATGAATGTCTGAGATATGTAAAATTTTAAAGCCTTCAAAAGATTTTGGAAGATTATCAAAAGCTATCTTCACTTTGTTTACCTTAAAATTATATTTTCCTTTGGTTATACCATACAGCATTGTTGTAAATGGGATACCCGCAACAATAAGACCAGCAGTTCGAATAAATCCTCTACGGCCCGGTCTGTTGATTTTCTTGTCGGCCATGAAAAAGCTCTTGATTACATTGAAAATCAATTCCAGCAACCTAAAAACATCTTCAAATAAAAAGAAAAGGACCAATAAAATCTTCACAGCCATAAAGGTGAAAAAGAAACCAATAGCCAAATTCGGAACCAGATGCATTTGCAAAGGCTTAACCGTAAAATAAAAATAGAAATAGTAGAATCCTATATAACCTAAAATCACTGAGACAACAAAGAAGACATTCAAATAGGGCTTCCATTTACTATTTTGAATACTCTTGCGCAGTGCAGCATAAACATAAAAGTCCATTACCAATAACACAATAATTGTCCAAATAAGACTAATTGAAAGATTTCTTGTTGACATTTATACTTTCCTTCTTTTTTTCTCGATTGAAATAAGATCAAGCTCCCTGTTGGTCTGGCCTGCTACTGAGGTATTTTCCTCCGCTCTTCGTATCAAATAGGGCATTACATCCTTTACCGGACCAAAAGGCAGATATTTTGCCACGTTATAGCCCTGATCAGCCAGATTGTATGAAATATTATCACTCATTCCATATAACTGACCAAACCACAAACGATTGTCTGTCTTGTCATACTTAGATTTTTCAATCATATCCATTAATAAATAGGAACTATCTTCGTTATGAGTTCCACAAAATATTGCCATATCATCCAAATGATCAAACATATAGCTTAAGACCTCATTAAAATTTTCATCTGTTTCAGCTTTACTCGAGCAAATCGGGTCCTGATAATTTTTTAGACTGGCACGTTCTCTTTCTTTCTCCATATAAGCACCTCGTACAAGTTTCATTCCAATTTTAAATCCTTTTTGTTTTGCTCTTTTATGAAGACCTTTTAAGTACTCAAGACGGTCATGCCTGTATAACTGAAGTGTACTAAAAATAATTACTTTTTCTTTATTGTATTTCTCCATTAATCCCTCCATCAGATCATCGGCAGCTTTCTGCATCCAGCTTTCTTCTGCATCAACCAATAAACATTCATCCTTTTCATAACATGCCTTGGTCACTTTTTCAAATCGATCAACCACTCTTGCCCATTCAAATTCTTCTTCATCATTGAGCGCTATACCTTCAGTTATTTTTCTATATAATTCAAATCTGCCAAAACCCGTGGGTTTAAAAACTGCAAAGGGCATGGCATCTTTTTTATTTACAAAATGGATCAGTGAAAGTGTTTTATCCAAGACACTGTCAAATTGTGCTTCTTCTTCTTTTCCTTCAACAGAATAATCTAAAACAGCATGAACTTTTTTACCGTACATTCTTTCGATAATTGGCATACAGTCTTGCTCGCTAACCCCTCCACAAAAATGATCGAAAACCGTTGACCTGATCAATCCTTCAACCGGAAGAGAAGACTTCAAAGCAAATTTTGTAACTGCCGTACCAATTCTGACCAAGGGCTCACTTTTAATTAATTTGAATAAAAAATAGGCTCGTTCCAGTTCGGAATCAGATTTTAAACTAAAAGCTACTTCCGTATTATTAAAAAGTTTCTTCATGGAGTTTTATTTTTTGTAAAGATACCGAGAGTGATTTATTTTTTTCAAATATTTGGTCGTTATTTGCATGATAAAATTAAATTTTATGCAGTCCATTCTTTCTACAAATTATTATGTGCATTTTCAAGGAAATGCTTTTGAATCATTGCACATATATTTCGAAGAAACTTTTCATTCGAAAATCTTTGTTCTCGTAGACAGTAATACCAAAAAATACTGCCTTCCACTTTTTCTTGAAAAAGCAAAACTCAGCATAGACTTTGAAATCATTGAAATAGAGGCTGGTGAGGAATTTAAAAATATTGAAACTTGTAATCATCTTTGGAATAAATTATCTGAAAGGGGCGCAGACAGAAAGTCTCTGATGATCAATCTGGGTGGCGGAGTCATTACAGATATGGGTGGTTTTGTTGCATCCACCTTTAAGCGAGGACTAAAATTCATCAATATTCCTACTACACTGTTAAGTATGGTTGATGCCTCTGTAGGTGGTAAAACAGGAGTAGATTTAGGTCCTTTAAAAAATCAAATTGGGCTGTTCAGTAATCCTGAAATGGTCTTGGTTGATATCGATTTTCTCAACACAGTATCTGAACGAGAAATGCGTTCCGGATTGGCAGAAATTATCAAGTATGGCTTCACTTTTGATGAAAATCTTTGGAATACGATCAAGAGATTCACCGAAATTGATATGCAAGAGATCAATAAATTGGTATACAAATCCGTAGTGATAAAGAATAAGGTTGTTCTTCAGGATTTACATGAGAATAATCTAAGGAAATCTTTAAATTTTGGGCATACGATTGGTCATGCTATCGAATCCTACTTTTTGGAATCTGAAGATAAAAAAAGTCTTACGCATGGAGAGGCAATCGCGGTTGGTATGATTGTCGAATTATACTATTCCTCGCAAGTTTTTGAGTTTCCGATGGAACTCACTGAAAGTTTAAAATCGTTTGTCAATAGATTTTATGGAACTGTACATATCGAAAAAGATGATCTGGCAGAAATAACCAAGCTGATGAAGTTCGATAAAAAAAATGTCAGTGGTAAAATCAATTTTGTCCTGCTTGATCAAATGGAGAGCTGCAAACTAGATGTGCAACTTGATGCTGAACTTATCCAAAATGGTTTGTATTATTATATGCAGGCAAGCCAATAATTTTTTAGATTAAAAACCATTTTTAATTACCCTTCTGTACATACTTTCATATTTGGGCAGAATCGTATCTATGGAGAACTGATGTGCAGAATCAAATGCTTGTTGCTTAAACGTTTTGAGACGTGACTCATCACTTAAAAGATGAACCGCATTTTTAGCCATATCTTCAACATCGCCAACATTACTCAAAAAACCTGTTACGCCATCGATATTGACCTCTGAAAGCCCACCAGTATTACTTGATATTACAGGAGTATGACCGGCCATTGCCTCTAAAGCCGCCAAACCAAAACTTTCTGTTTCCGAAGGTAGCAAGAACAAATCTGTCAAACACATTATTTTTCTGATTTCATCACTTTTTCCCAGAAAAAGAATTTTATCCTTTACACCTAACTCTTTTGCCAGTAAATCAGCTTTTTCTTTATCGGGTCCTTCACCAACAAGTATTAATTTAGAAGGTATTACTTGCTGAACTTTATGAAATATCCGAATCACATCCAACACTCTTTTTACCGGTCTTAGATTACTTACATGAGATAGTATTTTTTCATTGGAATCAGCTAAAGTTTCTCGCATACAATCATCAGCATTCCACTTCTCCTGCTGATCAAAATCGATAAAATTATAGATCACTTCAATGTTCTTTTTAATATTGAACAATCTCAATGTATCCTCTTTTAGACTGTTTGAAACAGTTGTTACCGCATCAGAATGATTGATACTAAATTCTACAGCAGGTTTATATACAGGATGGCTTCCAACTAAGGTTATATCTGTACCATGTAAGGTGGTCACGATTGGAATGTTTATCCCAAAATCCTTTAACATTTGCTTGGCCATATATGCTGCATAAGCATGTGGGATGGCATAATGAACATGCAAAACCTCCAAATCATACTTTTGAACTGACTCTACCAACTTACTGGAGAGCGCCAAATTGTAAGGCTGGTAATGAAATAAGGGATAGTTTTCCACAAAGACCTCATGAAAATGAAGATTGGGAGTTAGAAAATTTAATTTTACAGGTTGATGTGAGGTCACAAAGTGAACCTGATGACCCTTATGAGCCAAAGCAATACCTAATTCTGTTGCCACTACACCGCTCCCGCCATAAGTAGGGTAACAAACTATTCCTATATTCATACTCAATTAATTTGATATAATCAGACGAGAAATAAGTGAAATCTTACATTCCAACCGATATAATTAAAATTCAAAACTAACACTACTATCGCACAAATAAGTGTTAACTATAACGATTTGCATTGTTCAAATAGTCGTAAATTCGCAAATGTAAAAATATGCTTTTAAATGGACTTTGACTATTTTTTATCGCGCATTTCAAGGATAGAGAACGCTCCTTTGGGAGGAGCCAAATCTCATATTAAAATGATTCCGAAAGAGCGAAAATTATTAGAATTAAAAGATCTTCATGATCAGGATCCACGTTTAGCTGCTGTATTGGCCTTATTTTACCCTGATAAATGGAATTTGACAAATTTTTTATTAATTCTCAGAGCAAATTATGATGGAACTCACTCTTCTCAGGTAAGTTTTCCTGGTGGAAAATATGAACAACATGATCTCGATTTACAAATTACAGCCTTGAGGGAAACCTCAGAAGAAGTAGGTGTCGAAATGGAGCATATTAAAGTAATGAAGAAAATGACAGACACTTTTATACCGCCAAGTAACTTTCTGGTAAGTCCATATTTTGGATTTACAGCCAAGAGACCGGATTTCGTAACCAACCATGAAGTTGAGCAGATTATCGAGGTAAAATTATCTGACCTTCTGAATGACAGTTCAGTAGGTACTCAAATCTTGACAACTAAAAAAAAAAAAAATATCGATGTTCCCTGTTATTCTTTGAATAATACTAACGTTTGGGGAGCTACTGCAATGATGTTGAGCGAAATTAAAGACCTAATCAAAGAAAATCTACATTAATTTATTTAAGTTTGTTCCGCAAACTATTTAGAATGGCGTTATTTAAGAAAGATGTTTTCGGAAATAGTCTTTTCCTTAAAAAGACATTAATACGTGTTTTGGGCTTATTTTCTCACCGAAGATACCGTGGTTTCAATGAATTACACATTGAAGGATCCGAAATTATTCGCGATCTACCCGAAAACAATGTACTTTTTGTTGCAAATCATCAAACCTATTTCGCTGATGTTGCGGCAATGCTTCACGTTTTTAACGCTTCACTAAGTGGTCGTGTAGACAATATAAAAGATGTTGGCTATTTATGGCAACCCAAACTGAACATCTATTTTGTTGCCGCTAAAGAAACTATGAGAGCCGGTTTGTTACCGAAAATTATGGCTTATGGAGGGTCCATTTCAATAGAAAGAACCTGGAGAGAAAAAGGGAAAGATGTCAATAAAAAGGTCAAACTATCAGATGTTTCCAATATCACTACTGCATTAAGAGATGGATGGGTAATCACTTTTCCTCAGGGAACCACTACCCCATTCAAACCAATAAGAAGGGGAACTGCCCATATCATACGCCAAAACAAACCGATTGTGATTCCTATCGTGATTGATGGTTTCAGGCGTTCATTCGACAAAAAAGGACTCTTGATCAAAAAAAGAGGAATTTTACAATCGATGGTAATCAAAAAGCCAATGGATATTGATTATGAAAATGATTCGGTTGATGATATCGTTGAAAAACTTCAATTCGCCATCGAACAACATCCGTCATTCCTTAAAGTAGCTAAGGAAGATGACTACCACAAAACAGAAAAAGAACTCAACAAAAAACGTGAGTTCTGGGATATGTATTAAAAAAAAACCTTCATCACTCGATGGAGGTTTTTTTTATTTTATCAGGACAACCAGGCTTTTAACATCCAGACTGTCTTTTCTTGCTCAGAAACAAAATCACTCATCATAGCGTTCGTCCCTTCATCGTCTGCAGCTTCAGATTGTGTCAGCAAACCTCGCTCGATTTCAATGAGCTTGGTAAGTGAGGTAACAACAAGGTTTACGGCCTCTGTATCATTAGAAATATTCTTACCTACTGGTACCTTGGCCAAATCGGTATAATCCTGAAAGGTATGCAAAGGCATTCCTTCTAGGGTGAGTATACGCTCGGCTATCATATCAATCTTTTCGTGCGAATCTGTATAAAGTTCCTCAAACTTTAAATGTAATTCAAAAAAAGATTTTCCTTTTATATTCCAATGCAATCCTCTTAAATTTTGATAATAGACTTGAAAATTTGCCAACAATTCATTTAAACTTGTTGTCAATCCTTGTACTTTTTCTCTATCTAATCCTAATACTGTTGCACTCATAACTTATTGGTTTTAAATTCATGACAAATTTCGGTAAAAATTGACTTCTTTTTTCATCAATTTGATTGATAGATTATATATATTTATCAAAAAAATTTATACCTATGACGATCACTCAATTGAAATATGTATTAGCTGTTGCTGAATATAAAAACTTTACCCTTGCCGCAGAGCACAGTTTTGTGACACAACCTACCTTATCAATGCAGATCCAAAAGCTGGAAGATGAACTCGATGTAATTATTTTTAACAGAAAGAAAAAGCCGATTGAATTGACTTCCATTGGAGTTAAAATATTGCAACAAGCCAAACTCATCGTTGATGAAAGTGAAAGGATCAGTGATATAGTTGACCAGCAAAAAGGTTTTATTGGAGGAGAATTTAAACTAGGAATCATCCCTACCATTATGCCTACGCTCTTGCCAATTTTTCTTAAAAACTTCTTGAATAAATACCCTAAAGTAAAATTGATTGTTGAAGAGCTAACCACAGATGAAATGGTTAAAAAATTAACCGAAGGACATCTTGATGTTGGCATAGCAGCAACACCTCTAGAAAATGAATCTATTAAAGAAAGACCCATTTATTATGAACCTTTTTTAGGCTTTGTTTCGGCAAATCACAGGTTATTTAATCAACCCAATATTAGCGAAGATGATTTAGATATTGATGATATTTTACTGCTAGAAGAAGGGCATTGTTTTAAAAACAGTGTGATCAACATCTGTAAGAATCAAAACATCATGGAACACAATAGATTCAACTTGGAAAGTGGAAATATAAGTACCTTGATAAAATTGAGTAAAGAAGGTTTGGGAATGACCTTGATCCCATACCTGCATTCTTTGGAACTTCATGAGAGTGATAAGCAGTATTTAAAAGAATTTACAAATTCTGTCCCTGCCCGTGAAGTAAGCATCATCTATCATAAATCACAATTAAAAATGCAATTGATAGAGGCATTAAAAACTACTATAGATGGAGTCATCAGAGGTGCGATAAGCTTTCACGACGTGAAAATAATCAGCCCTCTGAACAAGAAATCTGCAGAAAACTAAAATTTAATTTTTGATGAGTGCTAAACTAGGATAAAGCTCGGGTCTGTCTGCGGTAAATTGCAACAGCCAGATTCTCAATTCTTCGATTTCAAAAGGTAATAATCTTTTCACAGCTTTTTTTAATTCCTTGCTAAACAAATCGGCATCAAAACTAACTTTTTTCAGAACGGTTTTGGTGTAGTCTAATATTGCTCTCGCCATAGATATCGTTTTGTAAAAATTATAACGCATTCTTAGGAACACTTACTGTAAAATACGGAAAAAAAATTAACAATAAGAAATATAATTTTTATATCTCTATTTATCAACTAGTTAACTTTTTTATTTTATCTGACAAATTACTTGACTTTTTACTCAAGTCGGCTCTCAGCGATCTTAGATGCGCTTTTTGATCTTCAACATCCTTTAGATGTAACTTTACGATCAATTCGTCGAAAGTACTAATGGCTTCGTCAATAATTTTTTCTGCTTTTGCAGATATTTTATCATCAGAATTTAACTGACAAACATAGCAATCCTCTATTATTTCTGACAAAACATTGTTTATTTCCTTTTTCAACTTTCTAATACTGGCCATATCTTTATTTTTTTTAAATATAAATCAATTTACTGTCAAATGACAAACTTTAGACCTACATTAATTCATACATTGATCTTAATTTTTCTCTTGTAATCGTCTTTTCCCAGTCCTTCCCTAGAGCATTTTCCCAAAGTGGCACCAAACTTAGTGCGACATCAATCATGGTATTGAACTCATCATCAGACAGATCTTTACACAAGCCTTTTGGAATATCGATTCCATGTTTATCAACCATCTGCTTAAATTCCTTTACTCCTTCTGGATAAAATTCTTTTAATTGATCAAAAACAATGCAGTTTCCAACACCATGTTTTGTGCCCAATAGATAGGAAAGTCCATAGCTCATTGCATGTGCTACTCCAACCTGTGAATAAGCAATACTCATTCCTCCATGCCATGACGCCATCATTAATTTATCTTGAGAATCTTCGTCAATACTGTCTTTTTCAAGATAAACCTCACGACAGAGATCTAAAGATTTCTCACCATAACTTTGGCTAAAGGCGTTAAGATATGTTCCGGTAAGTGATTCTATACAATGAATATAGCAATCCATACCCGTGTAAAACCATTGATTCTTCGGTACACCCTCAAGCAAGGACGGGTCTAAAACTACCTGATCAAATGGCGTATAATCGGAATTCATTCCCAACTTTCTTTCAGGACCAGTCAAAACCGTAGTTCTCGAAACCTCAGCTCCGGTTCCTGAAATTGTAGGAATCCCCACATGATAAACGCCTTGATTTTTTACCAGATCCCAACCTTGATAATCAGCGGATGAGCCGGGATTACTCAGCATTAATGCAACTGCCTTAGCGTAATCTAACATCGTTCCTCCTCCGATTCCTATTATCCCTGAAGGAATTTCATTAAACTCTTTCCCAATATCATCTCTTATGCCATCAACATAGATGGTTTTTGGCTCCTCATCTGCACTGATATAAATAATCTTATCCTTATGCTTTAGAGGAATTCGAGAGATCAGACTATCCTTTCCTTTAAATACATCATCTACCAAAAATATAAATGGTGCCTGGTCACCCAATCTTTTGGGCTCCAAAATTTCACTAAGCTGATTAAAACTACCTCTTCCAAAAACTACTCTTGGAACCATTGGAAAGTTTCTAAAACTCATAATCTGACTGTTTTTATTGGGTTAATCTTTAATAAATTTGGATGCTTTTTCAAGATCCTCAGGAGTATCAATTTCAATACCCATGTAGCTGGTTTCAACCATTTTAATCTTTTTACCGTATTCAAGGTAACGGATGCATTCAACTTTCTCAGTTGCCTCCAGCGCTCTCATAGGCAAATGGTAAAAATCCATAATCGCTTGTTTTCTAAAAGCGTATACACCTATATGTTCAAAATATCTCGCACCCGCTTCTTTATCTCTTGGATATGGAATTGGTGACCTGGAAAAGTATAAGGCAAAATCATTTTTATCTACGATGACTTTGACATAATTCGGATCAGTAATGTCTTTCCAATCTGTGATTTCCTGCATTAAGGAAGCCAAATCGATCTGATCTGCATCTGCACCTTTAAATACCTCGATTACGGCCTCTAAGGGCTCTTTTTTCACAAAAGGTTCATCTCCCTGAACATTCACAACAATGTCAATGTCGAGATTTTCTACAGCTTCAGCGATCCTGTCTGATCCGCATTCATGCTCTTTCAAACTCATTATTGCCTTACCACCGGCCTTTTCAACCACTTCCTTGATAATCTCACTATCCGTAACCACATAAACATCATCAAATAAACCTGTGTCAAGCGTTGCCAGATAAGTTCTTACAATTACAGGTTTACCCCCAAGGTCTGCCATTAATTTACCGGGAAACCGTGTGGCTCCGTATCGGGCAGGTATCATTGCTATGATCTTCATGTATTAGAGTATTGATTTAATCGCTGCAGCCATTCTTGAGGCTCTGTCTTTAACTTCCTCTTCAGTCCAGGACAATTTAATAAGACAAGAGATGTTTCTGGAGATCAGGTCATCTGACTGAGGAAAAGACTGGTCTTTCAATCTTTCCATCCCTTTTTTAATATGATCCGAGAGAGGAAATAAACTTTTCATTTCCTTGAAATGATCCCATTTTCTGATATAATGCCAGTTGTTGTTAAAATAATTCCAATAGGCATCGATTCCAAATTCCGCAAAGGCATCCACAACCTTATTGGAAAGTTCTGCGGTCGGCATAAAGAAATTCAAAAACCCGCAACTGTCTCCTTCAGGGTCAGGAATTCTTCTAAAGCTCACCTCTGGAATCTCACTCAAAGCTTGTTTAATAATTCCATGATTTCTTCTTTGGATTTTTATAAATTCATCCATTTTACTGATCTGTCCTAAACCAACGGCGGCATGTAATTCTGAAATCCTAAAATTATACCCTAAAAACGGATGGGTCTCAGCTCCTCTGTCGCTTCCAATATGGTCATGTCCATGATCAGAATATTGGTCTGCCCATTTCGCATAATCGCTGTTATTTGTGAGTAGTGCTCCTCCTTCACCACAAGTAATTGTCTTGACAAAGTCAAAAGAAAAAGTACCGGCATCTCCAATACTTCCTAACATTTCTCCTTTATAGGTTCCGCCAAACGCCTGACAGGCATCTTCAAGCAACAATAAATCGTGTTTTTTACAAATGGCTTTTAAGGTGTCTAATTCGGCCATTGAGCCGCACATATGGACAGGCATAACTGCTTTGGTATTACGTGTGATGGCAGCTTCTACGGCTGCAGGATCCAAGGTCAATGTATCATCGATCTCTACCAGAACAGGTGTGGCACCGGAAGCAAGGATTGATTCAAAACTTGCCACAAAGGTAAAACAAGGCATAATCACCTCATCTCCTGCTCCTATTCCCATTACGGCAAGGGCAACGTTAAGCGCAGTCGTCCCACTGCTGGTCAGTTGTGCATGTTTGACTCCAAACCGTCTTTCCAATTCTCTCTCCAGTTCTTTCGCCTTCCAATGTCCGTTTCTCATACCATCAAAACCA
The DNA here is from genome assembly GCA_024229195.1 of Flavobacteriales bacterium. Classification (GTDB taxonomy): domain Bacteria; phylum Bacteroidota; class Bacteroidia; order Flavobacteriales; family Flavobacteriaceae; genus Lutimonas. The sequence continues at coordinate 13,314 of JAAESS010000207.1, forward strand.
TAGCGCATTAGCACTCCATTCTCAAGAACATCATTCAATTCATTTCTTTCGGCATCTCCAAATAACTCAAATCCAGGCATATTTTATTTGTTTTAAAAGGGTTGTTTTTCAGTAAGCAAAGATAATTATTTCAAACGAAAGTTCGGGATTTTACATTTTATTCAAGCCCTAATTTTAGAATAAGCAATATATCAGGAAAAATAAAGATATAATGACGCCTTGTTAAAGGGTGAAATTTGATCAAAATAAAGGATCAACTCCTTAAAAAATACTATCACAAAAAAGATAAATTACTATTTTTGTGACATGGAAAAATTTATTAAGGAAATACCCAAAGCAGAATTACACCTTCATATAGAGGGTACTTTTGAGCCAAAACTTATGTTTGATATTGCCAAAAGAAATGGAATTGAAATACCATTTGCCTCAGTTGAAGAAATTGAAAAGGCCTACCAATTCGATTGTCTGCAAGACTTTTTAGATATTTATTATCAGGGTGCCGGTGTATTATTACATGAGCAAGATTTTTATGATCTTTGCTTTAGCTATTTGACCAAATGTGCCGAACAAAATATCAGGCATACCGAGATCATGTTCGATCCTCAAACCCACACTGAAAGGGGTGTTCCGTTTAGTGTTGTCATTAAAGGAATACATCGAGCCTGTGAGGATGCAGAAAAAAAATGGGGTATTTCATCCTTGTTGATCATGAGCTATCTAAGACATTTATCAGAAGAAGATGCCTTTACAACACTTAAACAATCATTACCTTTTAAGGAATTAATTACAGCTGTCGGTTTGGATTCATCTGAAAAGGGTAACCCTCCATCAAAATTTAAAAATGTATTTAAAGCCTCAGTTAATGAAGGCTATATTCCACTAGCTCATGCAGGTGAAGAAGGTGATGCTGATTATATCTGGGAGGCACTGGATATTTTAAAAATCAAAAGAATTGATCATGGCAACAATTCTATGCAAGATGAAAATCTAATCGCAACTATTGTTGAGAAAGATATAGCACTGACTGTCTGCCCTCTCTCAAATCAGGCACTTCAGGTAGTTCCTAATCTCAGCACGCATCCCTTGAAAAAAATGATGGATCTGGGTATTAAGGTAACCGTAAATTCAGATGATCCTGCTTATTTTGGAGGTCAGGTAAATCAAAATTATATTGAGATCCAAAAAGCATTGGACTTAACAAAAAAAGACATTTATGAACTGGCTAAAAATTCTTTTGAATATTCCTTGGCAAGCGATGATCTTAAGGAGATTTATTTAAGTGAATTGGAAAGGTTCTATCTCAAAAACTTATAAGTACTTTTTATTTAATTGCAGCATCAATAGCCTTTATCGATTCTTCAATATGTTTTGCGGCTTTTAATTGGCTATCATACATAAAGATGATCTCTCCCTTTGTGTCAACTACATAAGTTACACGACCAGGGATCAAACCAAAGGCATTTTTTTTCACGCCAAATAAGGCCCTAACTTCACTTTCGGTATCTGCCAAAAGTGTAAAGGGTAAATTATACTTAGCGGCAAAATTTTTATGGCTTTCTACGTCATCAGAACTGATTCCGATTACCTTGATATTCTTATCAGTAAATGCTTCATAAGAATCTCTAAAACTGCAAGCTTCCTTCGTACAACCCGGTGTATCATCTTTAGGATAGAAATAAATCACCATTGCAGTACTTCCAATATACTGATCTATATCAAAATTGTTGCCTGATTGATCTTTCAGTTCAAAAGACGGAATTTTATCTCCAACTTTTAATGGGTTCTGAGCACTTGATCGAAATACTGTGAACAAGATCAGAATTAAAACTCCTGTCAAAATAAAATAGGCTCCCCTTTTCATGACATATCTCCATTATAACTTACAAAATTTCTTGGCGTTTCGTAAAGTGTAATGTTCAATTCGAGGTCTTTTTCAATTTTCGCTCGTAATTTGTTCCAGATCACTACCGAAATATTTTCTGCTGTCGGATTTAAGGTCTTAAATTCAGTTACTTCTTCATTGAGATTTTTGTGATCAAATGGCTCTTCAACTTCACTTTTGATCAAATCTTTGAGTACCTTCATATCCATCACAAAACCTGTTTCCGGATGTATTTCACCTTTTACCGAGACGATCAATTCATAATTATGACCGTGGTAATGTGGATTTGAGCATTTACCAAAAATGTTGGCATTTCTGGCGTCTGTCCACTCACTATTATATAATCTATGCGCTGCATTAAAATGCGCTTTTCTACTTACTGTAACTTTCATATCTTAACTAATCTTTCGTCGTATTCTTTAAAAATTATTTTAAACCATTCTGTGTATAATTCAGGATTTGTCTCAATATCTGACTTAACATCTTCAAGCAACATCCATTTAAACGAAGCCACTTCTTCCGCATTGATTTCCGGATCCTGATCATAATATCCTGTCATCACGTGATCAAGCTCGTGTTCTGTAAGACCATTATTAAAGTTGGCCTTATAAACAAAGTGAAATACCTCCTCTAAATCACAATAAAAACCCATTTCTTCCTGAAGCCTTCTCTTTCCGGCTTCTAAGTTAGTCTCCCCATCCCTTTGATGACTACAACAGGTATTGGTCCATAAACCAGGTGAATGATATTTATCAAGGGCTCTCTGTTGCAATAGTAATTCGCCTTTTTTATTAAAGACAAATACAGAAAAAGCTCGGTGAAGGACAGCTTTTTGGTGGGCTTCCATTTTACCCATCAAACCAAGCTGTTCGTCTTTTTCATTTACTAAAATTACTTTTTCTTCCAATGTTTTCTTTTTTACAAAGATATTAATTTAACACATCAAAAGAAAGGCGCATCATTTTGACCATTGGCTTATCATCTTTCATTTCATTCCAAGCCAAATATATTTGATCGTCTACCAACTCTAACTGAGGAAAACCAGTCGACCTGTCGGCAGAGATTTCATGAATACTAATTATTTTTTCTATGTTTCCTCCAATTCCAACCTTTGCCAACTTTAATTGTGTCATCTCTTTTGAAGATTCCATCCAACTGACCAAAGCAGTTTGATCATCGACCATCAAAAGATCAACCCTTCCAATGGCTTTTTCAAGATTCATTTCAATTGGATCAAGAAATTGCGCTCCACCATCCTTTGAAAAGGCAAGCTTTACTTTGGGAATATTTTCAGCTGCGGTAAACCAGGCAACAGCAACAGAACCGCCATTAACGGCAACTTTCGGTCCATTAACAGGACAACCATTTATTTTCCAATTATCCTGATAAACAGGTTTTGGTTTTGACCAATTTCCATCTTTCAATTTAGAATAATAAATATCTCTGATTTCTTGATCCGATCTGTCACGCCATACAACAATAGGACCATCCTCAGAAAATGCTGTTGAAGTCTGGCAACAATCACAAGTACGAGAATCAAGTTCAAATTCATTTCTTTTGTCACCGTTTCGTAAAATCTCAGCTACTCTGATCTGCATCGCACCACCATTTGCTTCATGGGCATGATCATGTCCGGTACTTTTGGTAATACGTCCGTCGAGCCAACTCACAAAAAACGAATCAGAATTCGAAGGAGCCAAACTCACAAAACCATGTTCCGTTTTTGTCGAATCACTGTGCAACTTGTTTTCTATGCTCCAATGCATCCCTGAATCATTAGACTGTCTTAAAAAAATATCATAAGCATAGGTTTCTGCATCAGATTTTTTCAAATAATAACTGATCAGATGTTCTTTATCCCCTACTACTGAAGGAAAATCAGCCCAATTAACAAACCAGTTTTGACCCTTTTTGATCAAAGTCTTTTCAGTCCATTTTTTATGATCAAATTTTGAAAAGTAAAGTGTAGACAAAGTATCGTTCTCTTGTTCTGTCCATGTAAATAGCAATTCTGAACCATTAGCAGATAGATAAGGTTGCATCGAATTTTCGCTTACCGGAGGCGATAATTGTTGGATCTCTGGTTCTTTTTTGTCATTTACCTGACAAGACATTGCAAGAACTCCTAAAGTCAAACTGAATTTTCTTATAAATTTCATGGTACAGATCTTAACATTTCTATGATTTCAACTGATGACCAGTCTGTTGCACCATCAACTCTCTTGTATAAAGAACCATCCGTTTTGAATATAAATGTGGATGGCAAGGCATAAATATTCAATTTATCTAAAGATTGATTTAAGGATAAAAATTGCAATGGATACTCTTGCTTTTTATTAAATTCTTTTATTTTGTCAACATGATCCGTGCTCGGAAATAAGAATACATAATTGTCATCTGAAAGTATTTCCTGTGCCTTGACCAATGAAGGGAACTCGCGTAAACAAGGTGTGCACCAGGTAGCCCAGTAATTCACTAGTACTCGCTTCCCTCTGAATTGTTCTAAACTAACAGGATTGCCATTTAAATCATTGTAGAGTGATACTTTTTCATCAATCTTCAACTCCTCTTTCTTGTTACTCTTACAAGCCATTGATAAACTCAAGACAAAAAACAATATCAGATAAGTACTTCTCATTTATTTTTATTTTGATCGGTTAAAATACGAACATTTATTTCATTACTCTATCTTTGTTTTCAAATTTAGAATAAGCAGGTTTATGAAATATTTTTTGATGTTTTTTTTAAGTCTTTCTCTAATGATCAACTCAAGTTGTAAAAACGATAAGGACAAAACAGAAATTGATAAAGTACCGGTAAAAGAAGTAATTCAAGAAGAAAAGACTGAAAGGGTATCAACACCGGATACACCAAAAGATTCTATTAATAAAAAAAATGCTGTTCCCTTTTTAACCCAGTATGGTAAAGAAAATAAAGAGTCAAAAGTATTGATCAAAACAAGACTCGGTAATATAAAAATTCAATTATTTGAGGATACACCGCTGCACAGGGCTAGTTTTATTTTTTTGACAAAAATGGGATATTTTGATACCACCTGCTTTTATAGAGTAGTTCCTGATTTTATTATTCAGGGTGGTGAATCAGAAAGATTAGATACCCAAAGGTATAAAGCCCGATACCAACGGTACAAAATTCCTCCTGAATTCAGAAAACAAAGACGTCATCAATATGGAGCAATCGCGATGGCAAGAGAATGGGAAAACAATCCCAGAAAATATTCTACGGCATTTGAATTTTATATCATCCAAAACAGAAAAGGAGCTCATCATCTTGATAATGAACACACTGTGATTGGGCAGGTGATTTCAGGTTTTGATACCATTGACAAAATAGTGAACCTTAAAGCAGGTAATGATGAATGGCCGCTTGATGATGTTTTTATGAAAATTGAGGTTATTAATTAATGTTTACCATTACAAAAGAAATAAGATCTGACGCATCGATCAGGCCGACCGTCAATAATTCAAAATCCTAATGCAAAGTTTAAGGAGTTGACTTATATTTGCGGACTAATTTTCAATCATGGATTTACTTGAGGAAATAGAAAGAAGACGTACTTTCGGGATTATTTCTCACCCGGATGCCGGTAAAACTACCTTAACAGAAAAACTGCTGTTATTTGGTGGTGCCATTCAGGAAGCCGGTGCCGTAAAGAGCAATAAGATTAAAAAAGGGGCTACCTCTGACTTTATGGAAATTGAACGTCAGAGAGGAATTTCTGTTGCCACTTCTGTACTTGCTTTTATGTACAAAGACAAAAAGATCAATATTCTGGATACACCAGGGCACAAGGATTTTGCTGAGGATACATTTAGAACCCTCACAGCCGTTGATAGCGTGATTGTCGTTATCGATGTTGCCAAGGGGGTTGAAGAGCAAACTGAAAAGCTCGTTGAGGTCTGTAGAATGCGAAACATTCCAATGATCGTTTTTATCAACAAACTTGATAGAGAAGGAAAGGATGCATTTGACCTATTAGATGAAGTAGAACAAAAATTAGGTTTAAAAGTGATTCCTTTGAGTTTCCCGATTGGAATGGGATATGATTTTAAAGGAATTTATAATATCTGGGAGAAAAAATTGAATCTTTTCTCAGGAGATACCAAACAGACGGTTTCAGCAGGAATAGAGTTTACTGATCTCGATGATCCTGAACTTGATAAAATGATCGGTGATGCTGCAGCCGAGACCTTGAGAGAGGAAATTGAACTCGTTCGTGAGGTTTATCCTGATTTTGATAAAGATGCCTATTTAAATGGTGAATTACAACCTGTTTTCTTTGGATCTGCCTTAAATAATTTTGGTGTAAAAGAACTGTTGGATTGTTTTATAGAAATTGCTCCTACGCCACAACCAAAAATGTCAGATACCAGACTTGTCGACTCTAAGGAAAATAAATTCACTGGTTTTGTTTTTAAAATTCATGCGAATATGGATCCAAAACATCGCGATAGATTGGCATTTGTTAAAATAGTTTCAGGTGTTTTTAAGAGAAATACCAATTATTTGCATGTCAAACTCGGAAAGAAAATGAAATTTTCGAGTCCCAATGCTTTTTTCGCTGAGAAAAAAGAAATCGTTGATGAATCATTCCCTGGAGATATTGTCGGCCTGCATGACACCGGAAATTTCAAAATTGGAGATACCCTTACAGAAGGTGAAGTATTAGAATTTAAAGGAGTTCCAAGCTTTTCACCGGAACATTTTAGGTATGTCAACAATGCTGACCCAATGAAGGCCAAGCAATTAGCCAAAGGACTTGATCAACTTATGGATGAGGGTGTGGCACAGCTATTTACACTCGATCTGAACGGCAGAAAAGTGATTGGAACGGTTGGAGCACTCCAGTTTGAAGTAATTCAATACAGGCTTGAACACGAATATGGCGCCAAATGTTCCTATGAAAATTTAAATGTTCACAAGGCCTGTTGGGTAGAACCTGAAGATGATCAAAGTGATGAATTTAAAGATTTCAAAAGGGTAAAACAACGTTATCTTGCCAAAGACAAAAAAGAGCAATTGGTTTTTCTTGCCGATTCTGCATTTACGGTACAAATGACTCAGCAAAAATACCCCACCGTAAAGTTACATTTTGTGAGTGAATACAAGTAACATTTGCGATTTGCCATCTATCAGTATCAGTTGATTTTTGTACTTAACAGATTGTAAAAAACCTGTAGACCAAATGTGATCTGTCCTATCCTTAAATTTTCATTTGGGCTATGCTGATTGTTATCAGGGTTAACAATAGGAAGAACAATTGCAGGAATATCTAATATGTTTATAAATGGTGCAATGGGCACAGTTCCTCCCATTGTTCTGATCTTAACCACATCTTCATTGAACTTAGTTTGTAATACTTTTTCCATCCATTGTCCATAAGGATTATCTAAATCTGTTCTAAAAGCATCAGTCACAGATCCTTCTTCAACCATAGCGATCAGAGGATAGATCATTCGCTCCTCATCAGTGGGTAATTGATCAACAATATAATATCCCTTACTTTTAATATGCTCTTTTACCAATGTTTTTAATCTTGTACCATCTGTTTCGACCACCAAGCGCAGATCAATCTCGGCGGTGGCTTTTCCGGGAACAATAGTTCTTGCTTTCTCTCCTACCCATCCCGACTGTAATCCTCGAACATTTAATGACGGAAATTGCAAAGATTCCTGATAAAAAGCACCGACAGTTTCAGGCGAATGAATCGCAAGTGTATTGTGAAGTTGTGACACGTCATCAGGAACACTTCTAAGTACTTTTTTTGTCATTTCATCAAATTCAATACCATCGTAATATCCTTCGATGAGCACTTTACCATTTTCATCTTTCATACTTCCTAATAAATGAAACAATCGAAAACCTGGATTCGGAGCATAATTACCGTAATGCCCGCTATGTTGGGGTCTGATGGGTCCAAAAGTGGTTATGGTCATGGAAGTTATTCCTCGGCATCCATATACTAATGTTGGCTTCCCTGAGGGATGAACAGGCCCATCGTTGATCATTAAAATATCAGCCTCAAGCAAATCGCGATTTTCAATGACTGCCTGAGGAAGAGGTTTACTGCTCTTTTCTTCCTCTCCATCTAATATAACTTTAAGGTTCAAAGGTAGTTCTACACCATCTGCTTTCAACATGTCAATAGCATTTAACAGCATGACTATTGGCCCCTTATCATCAGAAGTAGATCTTCCAAAAAGTCGCCATTCAGGATCAATTTTACCATCAATTTCATCCCAATTCAGGTCCTGCCATTGATCTCCATTTTTTTCCTTTAAAACCACTTTGTAGGGGTCTTTTTGATCCCATTTAGCAGGATCAACAGACTGTCCGTCAAAATGCATATAGATCAAAAGTGTTGGTGCATCTTTGTTTTGTCCTTTCAATTCTGCAAAGAATATAGGAATCCCATTTGTTGCTATTATTTTGGTATCAAAGTTTCTTTCCTTGAATTTATTCTCTAACCAGTTAATGTTCTTGTTCATGTCGTCAAGAACGAGCGCATCATTTGGCAATGAAATAAAATCTTTTAGTTCCTCCATTGAAGCGCGTAAGCCCTTATCTAAAGACGTATTGGATTGGGCTAGACTGATGTTATAAAAAAACAAAATAACTATGAATATGGAGTATCTTTTCATTCTATAAAAATTGATTATTCAAGTCTAAAATTATGGATTGTTTTTGAATTTTAAAAAAATTAATGTTTTGTACTATTTTTATTATGTCATATGTAATGTCTGAATTAAATGATATTTTTGTTTGAAACAGATTTGAAATTTTTTAAAAATAAACTCCAAATGAATTTCTCTTTTTTAGTCATCTTGTTTTTCTCTTTATTAAGCTTCTCTTGCGGCTCATCTTCAAATTCATCGCAAAGTACAGTCCAAGATCCACATTCTGAAATGCATCAGGATATGCACAATGAAGTATATCAAAAGGAGATTTTAAAGGTGTTGGATGGCAAATGGTTCATCAAAGAAGTAATGACAACAAAAATAGACAGTGAATTATTTGCAAATAAACAACCTGTGATAATCATCAACGTAAAAAAAAAATTGTTGCTGGTAATGATGGATGCAACTCCTTTCAAGGTAAA
>JAAESS010000208.1 GCA_024229195.1 Flavobacteriales bacterium
ATGCCCATAAACCAAATGAAGATTATTCGCCCCCATATATTGGCAAGTATCAATGACGTGTTTCACCATTGGTTTACCTGCCAGCGGATGTAGCACCTTGGGTAAATCGGAATACATCCGAGTTCCTTTACCTGCGGCTAAAATCACTGCACTAAAATTCATAATTTATTCCATGTTTCTGATTTTATTTTTAAAGATGACAATTTAGAAAATCATTTATCTCAACGAGATACCATCAGAAAAAACAAAAGCTACCTAAGTAGCTTTTGAGTTTATCACTAAGAAAAAGGACTATTTCTGAAGACCCAATTTCTTTTCTAAGTAATGAATATTTGCCCCGCCATGCTGGAAATTTTCATCTTTCATGATTTCTAGCTGGAGTGGAATATTGGTTTTTATACCATCAATAATTATTTCGCTTAAGGCATTTCGCATTCTAGCAATAGCAACATCACGATTTTCACCAAAACAAATAAGCTTACCTATCATGGAGTCATAATGTGGAGGAACTGAATAGCCAGAATAGACATGAGATTCCCAACGTACGCCCATTCCACCGGGGGAATGAAAACGCTCGATTTTTCCAGGGCTTGGTAAGAATTTGACAGGATCTTCGGCGTTAATACGACATTCAATCGCATGACCACGAAT
>JAAESS010000209.1 GCA_024229195.1 Flavobacteriales bacterium
CTAAAAGCAGCAGGTTCCGAAAAAAAATTTGAGGCCAAGGTCATAAAAAAAATTGGAGTTCTGGTAGAATTATCCTTAATTCAAACTTATGATTTCACCGCACGCTTAAGTGAAGAATTCAATGTGGAGCCTGAAGATCTGAAAATTTGTTTGTTTGATCAAGTCGGTAAACATCCGATAACAGATGGATACAGGTATTGCAGTGACAAAGATTTTGGATTTTTTGGGAAGATAAAATCAGAGATGTTGAACAAGTTTGTTAGCAGAGACTTTGATCTTTTGATCAACTATTGTGATCCAGGACTTTTGTTTCCTAAGGTGATCATGTTGAGATCGAGAGCTAATATGAGAGCAGGGTTTAAGGATGAGGCAAATTTTTTTAACGATATCTCGATAAAGGTGCCAGGAAATGATATCGATGGATTCAATAGAGAATTGTTAAAATATCTGGGCATAATGAAACTAATCAAGTAATAAGAATAATTATCAGAACAATATGGAACAATTTAGAGGAACAGGGGTAGCATTAATAACACCTTTTACTTCAAATGGCGAAATAGATTTTAATGCTTTAGAAAAGCTTGTAAATTATCAAGTCGATAATGGGGTCGATTACTTGGTAGTGCTCGGAACAACAGGAGAAACTGCGACGCTGAGTAAAGAAGAAAAGGAAATGGTAAAAGCTAAGGTTCTTGATGTTAATGCAGGTAGACTTCCGGTCGTATTGGGTCTTGGCGGTAATAATACCCACAGTTTGATAGAAGAGTTGGAGCAAGACAATTTCGATGGTTTTTCAGCTATTTTATCGGTTTCACCTTATTACAGTAAACCCTCTCAGGAAGGAATATACCAGCATTACAAGATGATTGCAGAGGCCAGTACACTGCCTGTTCTTTTATACAATGTTCCTCCACGAACAGGAAGTAATGTAGAGCCGGAAACAGTTATTCGTCTGGCGAATGATTGCAAAAATATTATTGGAATAAAAGAAGCTGCAGGAGATTTTGAACAGGTTTTGGAATTAATCAGAAATAAACCAACTGATTTTCTTGTGATCTCTGGCGAAGATAAGCTAGCGCTACCTTTGGTTTTGGCAGGAGGAGCCGGGGTTATTTCTGTGATCGGACAAGGTTTGCCAGCTGCTTTTAGTGACATGATCAGATTGGCCCAACAAAGAGCCGTTGATAAAGCCTACGATTTGTATTATAGCTTGTCTGAAAGTATTGATTTGATCTTTTCTGAAGGGAATCCATCAGGTATCAAAAGTATGTTGAAATCGCTCGGAATTACCGAGACTTTCGTAAGATTACCATTAGTGCCTGCAACACCTGAATTACAACAAAAAATTAATATCTTTGTATCACGATTTAAAAAATAGAAAATGGTAACAGATATTATTCAAAAAGCTTTAAACCATCAGATTCAAATTGAAGCTGAATCATCGCAGATTTATCTTGCAATGGCCTCCTGGGCTGAAGTTCAAGGTTTTGAGGGTGTTGCATCATTTATGTATGCTCACTCAGATGAAGAAAGAATGCATATGTTAAAACTCGTCAAATTCGTCAATGAAAGAGGAGGGCATGCACAAATTACAGCATTGGAAAAACCACCTATTTCTTTTGGCTCTTTTAAGGAAATGTTTCAAAGTCTTTTTGATCATGAAGTAATGGTTTCTTCAAAGATCAATGACTTGGTTGATATTACACTAAAAGAAAAAGATTATGCAACTCATAATTTTCTTCAATGGTATGTAGCTGAACAAATTGAAGAAGAGGCACTTGCGAGAAATATTCTTGATAAGATCAATTTGATTGGAGACGATAAAGGAGGATTGTATTTGTTTGATAATGATGTAAAACTTCTGGTCACTGCTGAGGCTCCAGAATAGAAGACAGCGCTTTAAAAATTCGTTTAATATTAAAGCTCTAAGAATCAGATATTTATTATTTGGTTCTGAGATGTCTTGAAACAGAAAATAAGTTTTCTTTTTCCATTTTAAAAGAGTAATTTTGCCAGATGCAAAAAATGAAGAAGATAGTTTTTATACTAGTCCTTGCCTTATTACTCGGTTCTTGTGCTGAATATCACAAGGTTCTGAACAAAGGGAAGAATACCGAAAAGTATCAGATGGCGGTAGATATGTATGAAAAAAAGGATTACAAAAGAGCTATTGCCCTATTTGAAAAGGTGATGGGTCCCTATGCCAATAAGCCGCAAATGGAACGAATCCAATTTATGGTTTCTGATTGTTATTTCCAGACAGAGAATTATACCATGGCTTCTTATTATTTTACTAAATTCATGACAAACTATCCTGAGAGTAGTAAAGTGCAGGAAGCTGCTTATTTTAGTGCCAAAAGCTATTATTTAGCTTCACCGAAATACAGCAGGGATCAGGAAGATACTTATAAAGCTTTAACTGCTTATCAAAATTTTATAGATAAATATCCGAAGTCTGAGCTCCTTGAAGAAGCAAATAAAGATTATGCAGAATTGAATAGAAAGTTACAATTCAAAGATTTTGAAGTAGCGAGATTATATTACCACAGAGAAAAATATAATTCTGCGATCAAGGCATTTGAAACTTTTAATGAAGATCATTTAGGGTCTGAGTTCAAGGAAGAGGCTTACTATTACACTTTTAAATCAACTTATGAATTGGGTATGAGAAGTGTCTTAAGTAAAAAAGAAGAAAGAATTTCAGATGCACTTTTATCACATAAAAAGTTTCAAAAAACATTTCCTGAATCAGAAAAACTGAAGGAGGTAGATGCCTTAGGATTGAAATTGCAAGAAGAATTGGTAAAAACGAAAGAGTTATTAGCCACAATATCACAAAAATAATTAACGAATGAAAGATTACAAAAACACAGGAGCTCCGGAGAGTACGATTACTTTTGATAAAGTAAAAATTGAAAATCCTACTCAAAACATTTACAAGGCGATTGCCATTATGTCAAAAAGAGCTTCACAGGTTAATGAAGATTTGAAAGGTGAACTCATTGATAAACTAGAAGAATTCGCAACATTCAACGATAGTCTTGAGGAAGTATTCGAAAATAAGGAGCAAATTGAAGTTTCTCGTTTTTATGAAAGACTTCCAAAACCAACTGCCATTGCTGTTAAAGAATGGTTAGATGATGAAATTTACTACAGAACTCCAGATACAGATAACGATAATCTAGATTAATTATGTCTGTTTTAAGCGGTAAAAAAGTTCTTCTCGGGGTTACTGCGGGAATCGCTGCTTATAAAACCTCCTATCTGGTAAGACATTTTATCAAAGCAGGTGCTGAAGTCAA
>JAAESS010000210.1 GCA_024229195.1 Flavobacteriales bacterium
ACTCTGCCGTAACTATAAAATATGCTTATCCGGACAGAGGCTTTATATACGATCGAAATCAAAAATTACTTGTTGCCAATCAGAGTTCCTATGATATCATGATCATACCAAAAGATGTGGAACCCTTGGACACACTTGAATTTTGCAGTTTGCTCGGAATCGATAAAGAAGACTTTTTAAAAAGATATTACAGAACTAAAAATTACTCTCCTAGGATTCCATCAATTTTCTTAGGACAACTTTCGAAAGAAGATTATGCATTTTTACAAGAGAAAATGTATAAATACAAAGGGTTTTATATTCAAAAGAGATTCTTGCGACAATATCCAGAAAACACTAGTGCCAACGTTTTAGGCTATATCAGTGAAGTAAACGAAGGTCTTTTAAAAAAGAACAACTATTATCAACTCGGAGAACTCATAGGATATCAAGGTGTCGAAAAACAATATGAGGAGGTCCTGCGAGGTCAGAAAGGTGTAAACTTTATCCAAAAAAATCGTTTTAATAAAGAAATTGGTGCATATAAAGACGGTATTTATGATACCCTGCCAATACCAGGCAAAGATATAACGCTTACACTAGACATGGAGCTTCAAATGTATGCTGAACAGCTCATGGTAAATAAAAGAGGAGGTATTGTAGCGATTGAGCCTTCTTCAGGAGAAATTCTCTCATTGGTATCCACTCCGAGTTATGATCCGAAAATGCTTGTAGGACGAAAAAGATCTAAAAATTCAGTTTTACTGTTTAATGATACAATCAAAAAACCTATGCTTGACAGAGGTCTTCAGGCTCAATACCCGCCTGGATCTCCTTTTAAGATCATCAATGCGCTGGTAGCTTTACAAGAGGATGCAATCACCTCTGAGTCAGCATTTAATTGTTACCATGGCTACAAATACGGACGAGGCGGTTTTATGAAATGTCATTGTGGTGTTGTTGGAACTCCTATAAGTCTGAACAAAGGTATTTACCGCTCATGCAATTCGTATTTTGCTAATGTGTATAGACGAACTATTGAAAAATATGATGACCCTGAGAAAGGTATGGATGTTTGGAGTAATCATGTAAAAAGTTTTGGCTTGGGCAATTACCTTGGATATGATATGCCTGCAGGACAAAAAGGATTAATTCCTGATTCCAAATTGTATAATCGATATTACCCCAATCACCAATGGAAGGCCATTACAACTATTTCAAATGCAATTGGTCAGGGTGAAGTATTGACGACTCCGATACAGCTCGCCAATATGACAGCTGCTATTGCAAACAGAGGCTATTTCTATACGCCTCATATTCTTAAAAAAGTGGGCGATAGCGTGAATCAAGATGAGAAATACACAACTAAGAAATATACCACCATCAATCCCAAACATTTTGAACCTGTTATTGAGGGCATGTTCAGCGTATTTGAAGTAGGAACGGCAAGAGGTTCAAAGATTAGTGATATAGAGATTTGTGGGAAAACAGGTACTGCTGAAAATTTCAAAAGAGTCAATGGTGAAAGAGTTCAATTTACTGATCACTCCATTTTTATCGCTTTTGCTCCAAAAGATAAGCCAAAGATCGCTATTGCCGTATTTGTTGAAAATGGATATTGGGGATCAAGATGGGCCGCACCTATAGCAAGTCTGATGATTGAAAAATATATCAAAGGTGATATTGAGAGAGACTGGCTTGAAAAAAGAATGCTGGAAGGTAGTCTTGAAGATGAGTATAGTAAACAACTTGAAATAGAGAACTACGTTGCGCAAAAGGAAGAGTAATATTTTTAGAGGGGTAGACTGGGTCTTGATCATCATGTACCTGCTATTCGTTTTTATGGGATGGCTCAGCATTTATGCTGCCACCTATTCTGAGACTGAATTTGAAGTATTTGATTTAACCACCAAATATGGAAAACAGATGATTTGGATCTTGCTCAGTTTTGTTCTGATTATTCTAATTCTGGCAATAGATAAGAGGTTTTATGAGCAGTTTTCAGGTATTTTTTATCTGGCCTCTATTCTTTCTCTAATCGGATTATTTGTTTTTGGCAACAATATCAATGGTGCCACCTCCTGGTATACTTTCGGTGGTTTTGGAATACAACCCTCTGAATTTGCAAAAGCCGCCACCGCACTGGCTATTGCGAATTATTTAAATGAACGAAATCAGGATCTTAGAAAGTTGCCCAATCAGCTCAAAGCTTTTGGAATTATTATTGTCCCTGCATTACTCATCACATTACAACCTGACCCTGGTTCTGCCCTTGTCTATGGCTCCCTGATTCTCGTACTTTATCAGTTCGGATTACCGCTTTATTATCTGGTAATTGGTTTTTTGGCATTGTTGCTTTTCGTGATTACTCTTTATTTTGGACTGCTCAATACCATGATTATTACTTCCATCATAATTTCTGGTCTGTTGGTTTACCTGATCTATAAAAATAAAAAATACTTGAGGCATAATTGGCTTCGATTTGCCATTATTTATCTTGCTACGGGTATTGTTATCCTGAGCGTTGATTATTTATTTAACAATGTCTTTGAGCAAAGACACCGCGATAGATTCAATATTTTATTAGGGAAGGATGTTGACGACAGAGGTATTGGTTATAATACAGCTCAATCTGTGATCACCATCGGTTCGGGTGGAGTTAGCGGAAAAGGTTTTTTACAAGGAGACCGTACCCAGGGAGATTTTGTTCCGGAACAACAGACTGATTATATTTTTAGTACTGTAGGCGAAGAATGGGGCTTTTTAGGCAGTAGTTTTGTGATATTATTATTTCTTGTATTCCTTATCAGGTTACTTTTTATTGCAGATCGGCAAAAGTCCATATTTAGTAAGGTTTTCTCTTATGCCACTGTGGCTATTTTCTTTTTTCACTTTACCATCAATATAGGTATGGTTATTGGCTTGCTTCCTACAATTGGCATACCCTTACCTTTTTTTAGCTACGGAGGCTCCTCCTTATGGGGATTTACTGTATTGCTGTTTATTTTGATCAGACTCGATGCCGACCGGGTATATGAGTGGTAGTAATCAATTGATTTATTTTAAAAACTATGTTTCAAAAAATAATCTGAAGCAAAAAAAAAGCAATCCCGAAGGATTGCTTTTTATCTTATTAAAAAAGAAATTTCTTATAGTGAAGCTACATATAAAGTCAATTTTGACTTAACATTAGCAGCTTTATTTTTGTGAATTACGTTGTTCTTTGCCAATTTATCGACCATTGAACATACGTTTGGCAACAAAGCCTCAGCATCTTTTTTCTCTTCAACAGATCGCAAATTTTTAATTGCATTACGTGTTGTTTTATGCTGGTATTTGTTTCTTAAATGTTTCGACTCGTTACTTCTAATTCTCTTCAACGCCGACTTATGATTTGCCATACTTTTATTTTTAAATTGTTATTAAAACAAATTCGTAGCCCGTAGGGGAATCGAACCCCTCTTACCAGGATGAAAACCTGGCGTCCTAGCCGATAGACGAACGGGCCAAGAGT
>JAAESS010000211.1 GCA_024229195.1 Flavobacteriales bacterium
AAAGTCTTTGCTTTGCTCAGAAAAATTATTGAATAAATAGCTCAATGATCCTGAGAATACCCCATTGATTCGGGTAATGTTCTCTCCAGAATGGTGAAGCAGTTTTATGGTGTCTACCAGTGGCAACCCCGCTCCAACATTGGTTTCATATAAATAGTTCTTTTCATTCCTTTTAAGTGAAGCGCGCAATTCTCTGTAAAAAGAAAAGTCAACCGTATTCCCGATTTTATTCGAAGAGACCAGATCAAATCCGTTTTCGACCAAAGGAATATAATTCTTAATAAAATCAACACTAGCTGTATTATCCACAGCAATGAGGTTTTCGAGATGCTTGTTTTTAGCAAATCCAATCACATCATTGATCGTAAATTTACCTTGGTCCTGGTCTAAAAGGTCCTTTTTCCAGTCAGCTCCTATTCCTTCGCTTTGCAGCAACAAATGTTTAGAATTACTCAAGGCAAAGATGTTG
Source organism: Flavobacteriales bacterium (assembly GCA_024229195.1). Classification (GTDB taxonomy): domain Bacteria; phylum Bacteroidota; class Bacteroidia; order Flavobacteriales; family Flavobacteriaceae; genus Lutimonas. Next base: position 470 of record JAAESS010000211.1, read on the forward strand.
ATATTGATATTTCTTCGTTTTAAAATATCTTCTTTGCTTTTTAGGATCTGTTCTATCAAGGTTCCTCCTACCAAACCAACACCAAAAATAGCCACATTGATATTGGTTGATACGCCAAAAATCTGACCGTGTATTACGTTGACTGCTTTATTCAGGTCTTTGTCTTCTAATACCAGACAAATATTATCTCCGGTAACTGTATTATTGATCAATACCGGTTTTATCTTATTGATTGAAAGTGCGTTATAGGACCTATGGAAATTTGATAAATTTTGTCCGATGATCGACACAATAGACAATTCGTCTTTGATATAGATCCTGTTGACATCCTTCATTTTAATATCCATGGCAAATTCCTGTTCAAGTATCTCTTTTGCCAACTGGGCATCATTTGAACTGACCACAAAACCAATCCCTCTTTCAGAGGAGCCCTGAGAAATAATACTGACATTGATAGCTGCCTGACTTAGGGAAGTAAAAATTCTGGCATCTACTCCAATTTTTCCTAACAAGCCTCTTCCTTCCAGATTGATCAATGACACATTGTTTTGGACGGTCACTGACCTGATCCCTTTACTCGTTGCATGTGACTTGATCAGTGTTCCTTTGTTTTCTTTATCAAAGGTGTTTAACAAGCGTAAAGGAATATTCTTTTCGACTAGAGGAATAATGGTTTTTGCATGTAAAATATTTGCTCCAAAACTTGCCAGTTCATTGGCTTCCTGATAAGAAAGCTCTTCGATCATCTGTGCATTAGAAACAAGATCCGGATTGGCAGTATAGATCCCATTCACATGGGTATAACTCTCCAGTTCTGCTGCATCCAGAAAATTTGCAAATAGGGAGGCAGAGTAATTACTTCCGTTTCTTCCTAATGTGGTTGTTTCACCTTTGCTATTAGAGGCTATAAACCCTGTAAGCAATTGAAGTTGATTCCCGTTTTGCCCAAAATATTTTTTTACATTTTCTTTTGATACTTCGTCAAAAATCAATGCTTCACCAAAATTACTATCCGTTTTCAGCAAGGTTCTTGAATCTACGGCCTTCGCCGGAATACCTTTCCTATTCAACAAATGGCTTATCATCTTGACAGATAAAACCTCGCCCTGTGCCAAGACCCTGTCTTTGATCTTTGCACTGTAATCGCCCAAAAGGGCTACGCCTTGAAAAATCTCATCGAGCAATGTAAACTCATGGTCAAAATCAATTTGAGGAGCCGGCGCTACTTGAGCATTCTTAAACTGTTCAAATTCCTCCTGGTATGGATCACCGGCAATGGCTTTCTCTAGTATGCTTTCTAAATGATCTGTTGAATTGCCGCGGGCTGATAAGACCACAACAAAATTCTCTTGTTCTTCGAATTTTGAAGTAATTATATCGAGAACTCTTTCCAAGCCTTTGCCATTCGCCAAAGATCTGCCGCCAAATTTGAGCACTTTAATGCCTTTCTTTTTTAAACTTCTGGTTTTAGGCTGCGTAAAAATTGGGCTCAATATTTTTTCAAGCTGTTCGAATTCGATCAAAAAAGCATCATGACCATGAATCGATTTGATTTCTCCATAATTATTCTCCACACCAGCTTCATTGAGCAGTTTTTGGGTTTCTTTATTCTCTTTTGGAACAAAGAAAAAATCTGAATCTACTCCTACCTGAAATACCCTGGCCTTGATCTGGCTAGCCACTTCGTTAAAGATGCCTCTATTGCGTGTAATATCAACCGAGCTCAATAAATGATTCATCATTTTGTACGTGGGAAGTGAAAACCTGTTTTCCAATTTCTGACCGTGATGTAACAACCAGCTTTCAGTATTAAAATTACCTTGCTCTTCGTTCTTGGTTCTGTTGAATTTTTCTTTAAAAGAATCTGCTGTTCTATAAAACAACATGGCCATCATCCTTGCATCGTGAACAGGCTTACTTGAATTGGACAAGATCTGTTGTTGGGTTTTATTATGTGCCAATATCCAATCTGAAGCTTTCCAATCAGAAGCCACAGGCACAAGGTTTTCTATAAGATCTGGAAATAAAACAGCCATTTCCCAGGCAATACCTCCACCCAATGACCCACCTATAGCAGCGTATAAATGGTTGATACCGATCTTTTCCAAACCAACTCCAAATAATCTGGCAATATCTCTGGCCGAAAAATCTTCATAATTATCGATTCTGTTTGCTTCAACTTCATCATATCCATTTCCGGGTATGTTAAAAGCAATGACCGTATATTTACTTGTATCGATCAATTTTCCCAGGCCAATGAGTGAGTTCCACCAACCTTCATCTCCGGCTACATTCGAATTTCCGGTAAGGGCATGGTTTACCAAAACAACAGGTGAAAGTCCTGGCGCTTGACCGAAAAACTGATAGGACAATGCAAACTCAGGGTAGAAATACCCGGATTCTGTGGTGAAATTCTCTAATTGTATATGATGTAAATGTTTCAACTTCTTTACTGTTTAAATTTTATTATTTGATCTCAAACGCATAAGGTTTCAGATGCATAATGTATTTATAAAAAATTGCGGTAAAAAAAGGAAAAGGTATAAGGTTCAAAGGGTAATGAGTTATCTTTCCTAATGGTAGAATGTAGCACCTTCTTTGACTGAGTTTTCAGAAAAAGGGTTGCTAAGGCTTCAATGGGTCTAATCCCTCTGCCTTTCTTTATAACAATATCTTATGTTGATGAACTTTGTGCAAAGAAACATAATATTTGGTTTCTGTACAACAGCTAACTTATAAAACTTACCGATCCATAACTGGATCGGTAAGTCCTTTAATTATAAACTCTTGAACGCATTCTCTAAATCTGATTTTAAGTCATTGATATCTTCAATTCCTACAGAAAGTCTGATCAGATCCTGCCCAACTCCTGCATCAGCCTGCTGTTCTGCTGTCAATTGTTGATGCGTAGTACTTGCAGGGTGTATGATCAAGGATTTTGTATCTCCGATATTAGCCAATAAAGAGAATACCTCTGTCGCATCCGTAAATTTCTTCGCTGCATCGAATCCTCCTTTGATACCAAAAGTTACGATCCCACTTTGACCCTTAGGCAAATACTTATCGGCTAAAGACTTATATGGACTGCTTTCTAAACCTGGATAATTTACCCATGCTACTTCTTCTCTGTTTTCTAGCCATTGGGCCAGTGCGAGTGCATTTTCACTGTGTTGCTTGATCCTTACCGATAAAGTTTCCAATCCTTGGATAATCTGAAAAGCGTTGAATGGACTCAGAGCTCCTCCAAAATCACGTAGCCCTTCTAAAATAAGTTTAAACGTATATGATGCTGCACCTAATGCTTCGTGATATACCAATCCGTGGTATCCCGCAGATGGTTCCGTAAATTCTGGGAAATTGCCATTGGCCCAGTCAAATTTTCCGGCATCAACGATGACACCTCCAAGTGAATTCCCTTGACCTCCTATGTATTTTGTCAAAGAATGTATGACAATATCCGCTCCGTGTTCGATAGGATTTAAAAGTGCAGGTGTTGCTACTGTATTATCAACGATAAAAGGAACTTTAGCTGCCTTGGCCTCTGTCGAAATTGCTTTAAGATCGAGCACGTCTAATTTTGGATTTCCTAAAGATTCAACAAAAAAGGCTCTCGTGTTTTCTTGAACTGCTTTTCCAAAATTTTCTGGATTCGAAGCGTCAACAAAAGTCGTTTTGATTCCAAGTCGTGGTAAAGTAACGTTCAGCAGGTTATAGGTTCCGCCATATAAACTACTAGAAGCAACGATATGATCTCCCGCTTTTAATAGGGTTAATAAACCTGTTGATATGGCTGCAGTACCAGAGGCAAAGACTACTGCTCCAATTCCTCCTTCAATGGCCGCTAGTCTGTTCTGTAAAATATCATTGGTCGGGTTATTCAGTCTTGTGTAGATAAAACCCAACTCAGCCAAAGAAAATAGATTGGCTGCATGATCCGTGTCATTAAAGACATAAGAAGTTGATTGATAAATTGGCACAGCCCTGGTTCCTAGAGTCTGTGTTGTATCGTGTCCTGCATGCAGGGCTTTGGTTGAAATATGCTGATTGCTCATAATTTTAATGTTTTTTTTAATATATAATCTTTAAAATATTACCCAATTTGATTCGGTATTGCCAAGGGGGCACAAAAATAAGTTATTTTTATTCAACGTAAATGGCAATACCTTGACATTTTCTTAATTTTTTTCATAATTATCTTTTATTGATTCTAATTCTTCATTTTGGAC
>JAAESS010000212.1 GCA_024229195.1 Flavobacteriales bacterium
CTATATCGTTCTCTCTGAACCTGCTGAAGAAGACGATTGGAAGGTTATGAAAGATATCAATGATACTGAAGGAGACGGATTCTTAGGTTTTGTACACCAGGCCGTAATCGATCAGTATCTTTCAAAACACGATGCACCTGAAGATCTGGAATTGTACTTCTGTGGTCCTCCAATGATGAACCAGGCGGTTCAAAAAATGGGTGAAGATTTTGGAATGGCAGATGAGAATATCAGATTTGATGATTTTGGTGGATAATTTCAGTCACTAAATAATATATATAAATCCCGCTTCTGGCGGGATTTTTTTTGTCCACAATACCTTAGAGTAGCCTTAACTTTGATGCAGAATTGGTGCTGATTAATACCCATTGAGAAAGATTGAAGAGGTCTACATATACTGATGGAAGATCTTGAAGGTGTTTTTATCATGTAAATTGGGGAATTGGGATAGATATTCGCAGCTTCAAGAATGATTTAGATTACATTGATACCTTTTATCTGTATTTGCATTACAAAGATCGATAGAGACTCATTTTTTTACATCTTGAGAGGCTTTTCAAAAAATATTTACATCCGATGAAGTTCAAAAAAAAATCCCGCCATAGGCAGGATTTTCTTATATAATTATGAGTTTAAAAACTATTCAGGTTTTTGTTCCAAAATATCAAAGAATTCTTCCAGTTTAGGTAGAATCACAATTCTGGTTCTTCTGTTTGTTGATCTTCCTTCTGCCGTATCATTTGTCGCTAAAGGAACATATTCACTTCTACCTGCTGCAATTAATCTGCTTGGTGCAACTTCAAAATCACTTTGAAGAACTCTAACTACAGAAGTAGCTCTGGCAACACTCAAGTCCCAGTTGTCTTTGTATTTGGCCGTGCTGATTGGATTTGTATCAGTATATCCTTCAACTTGTACTTCCATTTCTGGTTTACTGTTTACTACAGTCGCTACTTTGCCAAGAACCTCTTTGGCTCTGTCAGAAACTGTTGCGCTTCCGCTTTTGAATAGCATCTTATCTGCAATTGAAATATATACCACTGTTTTTTCAACATCTATCTGGATATCTTCATCCTGAATTCCTGCTGCAAGGTCTTTTTTCAACTGAAAAGCGAGTGCTAAGTTAATCGAATCCTTTTTAGTCATTGCATCACGTACTCCATTGATGTATTTATCTTTTTCACTAAGTTGTGCAATCACCTCTTTGATATTGTCTGAAGAAGATTGAGTCAATACCGTTAAGTTTTCTACTTGCTGAATTGAACGAGCCTTGTCTTCTTTCAACGAGCTGTTTAATTCCATCAAGTGATCTTTATCTACCAAACAAGATTGTAAATCAGCTTTAGCATCTACAAGATCCTGTTTTGTTTTATTGTGCTGCGTCTCAAGATCTGCATATTTTTTACTTGAAACACATGATGTTAATAGAACCGATAAAAACAGGGCTCCTAAAAATAATTTTTTCATAATTTGAATAGAATTTAATTTAAACACAAAATTATTAAATAATTTGCTTCCTTTAACATATTTTACTAAAAAAAACATAAAGGCAAAACTAAGATAAAACTTATCTTTGTATGTTAAATAATCTATAATATTTGGCATGAAAAAAATGTTCATATTGTTTCTTATTGCGGGGCTGCTCTCGTGTGAAAAGGAACCTCAAACTTCTTATCAGAAATTAGAAGGAATCGCTTTCGGAACTACCTTTAATATCGCTTTTGAAGCGCTGGATTCCCAGGTAACAGAAAAGGATATTGACAGTTTGATCTATGTAATGAATAAATCATTATCTACTTATATTCCAACTTCGGATATTTCAAAAATCAATAAAGGAGATGCATCCGTGGTTGTGGATGCACTTTTTCAGGAAGTTTTTGATAAATCTGCAAAAATCTATCGAGAAACTGACGGTGCATTTGATCCGACCATCGGAACCCTGGTTAATGCATGGGGCTTCGGACCTGGAGCAAGTTTAACTCAAATGAGTCAAAGTAAGGTAGATAGTTTATTGGTTTTTGTGGGTTTTGATCAGGTCATTCTCAAAGACGGTAAGTTGATCAAAAACCATCCTGAGACCTATCTGGATTTTAATGCGAATGCAAAGGGGTTTGCTGTTGATGTAATGGGTAGGTTCCTTGAGAGTAAAGAGATCACGAATTATTTGGTTGAAATCGGAGGAGAAATTAGGGCCCGCGGTGTGAACTCTAAAAACCAGCCTTGGAGAATAGCTATTGAAAAACCTAATTTTGATGGGAGCAGGTCTTTTCAAACGATCATTGCTTTAGAAAACGAATCTATTGCTACGTCAGGTAATTATCGCAAATTCAAAATTGATTCTTTGAGCGGCGAAAAATATGCCCATACGATAGATACTAAAACTGGATATCCAAGTAAAAGTAATTTGCTCAGCGCTTCAGTGATCGCAGATCTGGACTGTGCAGATGTTGATGCCTATGCCACGGCATTTATGGCAATGGGCCTGGATAAAACAAAGGACTTTCTTAACAGAAGAAATGAAATCAAAGCTTTTTTGATCTATAATGATGGAGAAGAGGGTTTAAAAACTTTCGCTACAGCAAATCTATTTCTGGAAAATTAAGAAGGAGCTCGATAGGCCACAACTCATTTTTATAAGATTTAATCTAAAAAAAAGCAGGATAGAGAAACAGTTTATCACCGCAAAACAGATAAAATAAAGGTCTTATTTTAGTTTAATGGTTTTTAAAATTGCTTCAAGTTCAAATACAACATCTCTTTTTTTAGATGAGGGTGAATAACTGAAGCCCTCTACAACAATCAAGCGCTCGTTCTCTTTATCTTCGATCGTATAACTGATAAATGGGCCTCCCATAAAATCACCTTCAACAAACCACAAACCTCTTGATTCTAAAGCCTTAACATTGTTAAATTCTACCTCTTTATAGATAGGGGTAAATTGAGGCTCTGTTCTCATATAAGTGTTTTCAAACTGTCCGGGAATATAACTTTTACCAATGGAATCTCTAAAGGATAAAAGAGACTCTTTGGTATAGGATTCATCAAAAACAGGAACCTCGTAGGCTATGATATTTAATAAACCTCTTTCAAACGTATTTCGGTACCATAAAAACTGACCGGAATCTTCTACCATCTTATAATCAAAAGGAATTTTCATAGAAATATCCAGATTGTTAAGGGTTTCAATTGTTGCAGGATCATGAAAATCTTTGGTCACTTTTTTTTGATAAAGAGCCAAATCATTTTTCTTAAAAATGTCAACTATTTCAGTGGCATGAGAACGGATATTTTCAATTAATGCTTCCTTATCTTTTGAGAGAATGGTAAGTGTTGTCTGAGGACTTGCATGAACATTTTTATTCGTGTAAAAATTCTCCTCCTGATCAAGACCCACAAATAAAATATTTCTATTTCTTTTAAAAAGACTATTGAAAGTGTAAGGGTCTACTTGATTTATAGAAAATTGATTTTCCTCTTGGGGTAATCCTTTCACGGGTTCCCCTATGATCTTTTTTAGCTCATCACCTACCTTTCCTTGCCAGTCTTCATCATTCATAACAATTAAGACATGGTTAATTCTACCTGTAGATGACACGAGGGTTACCGTATCACTTTTACCGCATGAGATCAATAACACAAGGGATAAAATGGTGAAGGCTATTCTTTTTAACATTGTGAAGGTTTAAGCGGAAGCCTAAGGGTCAAAGCTATACTAGTATATTTTGAGCTTGGTTCCGGGTTTCAGACTTTTACTACTCCAAATATTGTTCCATTCTTGTAATTGTGCAACAGAAACTTTCGGATATTTTTGAGAGATCAACCATAAAGAATCTCCTTTTTGAACAACATAAGTGGCATATTTTCCCTTGGGAGCTTCTTTTTTTGTAGTTGTCTTTGTTTTGGCAGGAGCAGAAGCTTGAGCAATTGGTCTTCTTGGATAGATGGTAAGACGTTGACCCACCCTAAGATTATTACTTTTTAGTCCGTTCCATCTTTTGATGCTGCTCACTGAAACTCCATATCTATTGGCAATTTTTCCAAGATAATCACCACTTTTGACACGATATCGAATCCTGTCATTGGCTTCAAAATATTTTGGAAGTGGTTTTTCTCTTTTGGCATCTTCCTCTTCGGCATAGGCATAGATCTGTGCCTCATTGGAAACAAAACTCCCTGTAATAAATTTTGGTAAAGTCAAGGTGTAATCCCGACCTTTAATGACAGGGATAATTTTCAGTTTGTATTGTGGATTTAGAAATGTGAGTAATTCCATATCAGTTCCCAAAACACTGCTGACTTGTTCAAAACTAATTTGTCTTTTCACAACAACCGTGTCTGTTTCAAAAGTATGTAAAACTTCATTTTTTGCATAGATCTGATGTTCGTCAGCATATTCAAAAATATAATAAGTGGCGTAAAAAGCCGGTAAATAACCTGCAGTTTCTCTCGGTAAATAGTGACGAATATTCCAATAATTTTTTTGCCCTCCGGACCTTCTAATCGCTTTATTGACATTTCCTGGTCCTGAATTGTAGGCTGCAAGTGCTAAATCCCAATCATCGAAAATACCGTGTAATTTTGAAAGGTATTGACAAGCCGCTTCAGTTGCTTTTATCGGATCACATCTTTCGTCAACGTAAGAACTCACTTTTAAGTCATATTCTCTTCCTGTACCATACATAAACTGCCATAAACCCTTTGCACCTACTCTTGAGGTTGCATTGGCTTTTAAAGCCGATTCTACTATGGCCAGATATTTAAGTTCCATCGGGATATCGTATTTGGCCAAGTGCTCTTCGAACAAAGGAAAATAGTATTTCGCTCTTCCCATCAGATTGGCAAGCGTTTGTTGCCTATTCTTTAAATAATGCTTGATGATTTTTTCTAAAGATGGATTGTACTCAAAATTGAATGGGGTCTGGCTATCTAAATATGCAATTCTCTCCTTAAGTTGTTCAGTTGTTAAATTTTCAATCACCATCTTCCCGACAGTATCTTCAGGTTTGATGATCAGACTACTGTCTATCACATTATTTTTCCAAGATTCAAGCCATTTTTTATCGAATTCACTTACCTCTATATGATCGATTAAAGCAATTGCCTTACCTTCAATGAGTGTTGTATCAATTCTAAGGGTGTCAATAACTTGATTTTGAACCAGATTACCAATATCTGATATGGAGTCCAGACTGATTTTAGAAGGCTCATTGGAGACAGATAATTGCTGCTCCTGAGCATTAATCAGATTTATAAACAGAAAAGAAATCAGGATAAAAAATTGGCGCATCATTTTCATTAACATCATCTTTGTTTCAGTATGTTCGATATCAAAACGGTAAAAATAGAACAAAATTTGATTTATTCAATTTTTTTCGGGTCTTTGGGAAATATTTAGCAGTATTAAATATTAACAGCTCAATTAGTTTTGGACTTCAGAACTTCTTTTTTTTA
>JAAESS010000213.1 GCA_024229195.1 Flavobacteriales bacterium
TCAGGCCTAAAAGGCATTTGATTAATCCAGAATATAAATTTTAACTTGAGAGCATTATGCATGCTATTTACAATAATCAACCGCAAAGGCTCTTTAGGTATGTTTTAAAGACTCTTCACCATCCTCAGCCAATGTTAGTCTACAACAACAGAGGCAGTATGATTAAAAAATGTTTCCATAGATTTACTTTAAGGAATTAGCAATGCAAGTTTTATGTATCTTAAAACGCAATTAATTATCTTCTTTTGGCGCATAGCAACGAATTTCACTTTAGGGCACCTCAAAATATAAATAATTGGCCAGCCTTAGGTCTGCATAAAAAATGCCTTTCGGCATCATGGATACTGATTGTAGGTACATCAGCAATACGATTTGGCTGGCAGATTGGTTCCTATTTGATACGATTTAGGCAATGGCTAGAGACTTAGTTGAGCACTGAAGATAGCGAAGGAAATTGAATGTGAGATTTTTTAGACCCCACCAGGCCTCAGTCCTTTCAATCCCAATCTTTCTCGTCAGCTTTCCACCCATTGACATGGTCATGCTGCCAAAAACATGTTCTACGCAAGAACGAA
>JAAESS010000214.1 GCA_024229195.1 Flavobacteriales bacterium
AGCTTCTTGGCCTTGATTTTGGCGTTCTTTTCAAGGAATTCGTCTGAAACCTTTCTTGAAGCAAATTTCGATATGATGGCTGCATCCTGTTTTGTTGAGTTTCGGTGACTTACTTCAATGTCCTTTTCTTAAATTTCAATTCCGATTTTCTTCCCGATCTCAATTACTAAGGCTTTGCAATTTTCATTTTGTGCACGAGGAATTCCAGAGATTTCAATCATGGATCTACGCCCATAGTGGTCCAAGTCATCTAAGGCCTTTTGGCTTTGCAGATCTTTCTTTTCGATATCCCTTATTCTTTTCAATAACTGTTAGTTTTCATATTTAAGTTCCGTATTTACTCTGAGAACGTTACCAACCTGAAGTCTAAAGTTCTCATACTGTTGGGACTGAAATAGCTGTGCTTTCTCAATTTCCTGAAGCTTTATATTTATGGCCTTGAACTGGGAAGCAAAGGCTTTGTCGATCTTTTCTTTGATTGATTTCTCAATTTCAGCTTTGAAAGAGTTGAATTTCTTACCCAAGAGCTCTGCAAGTTTTTCCTCATCTATAACGATATAATACGCCGCATAAAAACATAAAAAAGACTAAAAATTACTAAAAAATTATTCCATAATCTTGACTCACATGATGAGAAACCTTTGATGTCACCGCGCATAAAAACACGTCTGCTTCACACGATGACTATGCGCGAAAAAAGATGCGTAGTTTAAAAGAAATTGAGGTGAACTCTTATTACGGGGCTAAGTTTTCACTAAGTTTCATGGGGAACTATAAGAAACCGTTGTAATAAT
>JAAESS010000215.1 GCA_024229195.1 Flavobacteriales bacterium
GGGCACATCCGTCTGCTCATGCACAAGAAGTAGCAACTGCAATTTCGAGAGGTGCCTTTGAATATCAGGGACAAAAATGTTCTGCTGCATCAAGAGCTTATTTACCGAAAAGTTTATGGGCCGATATCAAAGAATCTGTTATTAAGGACGTGAATTCTTTTAAAATGGGAACTCCCGGAGACAGTTCAAATTTCATTAATGCAGTGATTGATGATCGTGCATTCAAAAAATTATCAGGTTACCTTGATCAAGCGAAAAAAGACGAGGACGCAGAAATTATAGTTGGAGGAGGATATGACGGATCTGTGGGTTATTTTATTGAACCTACTGTGATCGTGACAAGCAACCCTCAATACGAAACCATGTGTACTGAATTGTTTGGGCCTATCATTACCATTTTTGTCTATGAAGACGAGCAATGGGAACAAGTACTTGACTTGGTTGATCAAACAGGAGAATATGCCTTAACTGGTGCAATTTTTAGTCAAGACAGATATGTGATCGAGACAGCAACCAATAAACTGGAAAACGCTGCCGGGAATTTCTACATCAATGATAAGCCTACTGGTGCCGTCGTTGGTCAGCAACCTTTTGGTGGTGCCCGAGGGTCGGGTACAAATGACAAAGCAGGTTCTGTATGGAATTTATTAAGATGGGTTTCAAACAGAACTTTAAAAGAAACTTTCGTCCCACCGACAAATTACAGGTATCCTTTTTTAGGAGAATAGAAAATGAAAAAATTAAAACCCGAAATCAATGATTTCGGGTTTTTTTTTATGCTCCTTGCATTTTATCGGCATCAGGTAGCAATCCAATTAGTTTTTGCGGATCATGAATCAACACCGGTATGTGTTGTGCACAAATAAAAAAATTAGACTTTTGATAATGCCATTCTGTCACAGGAATTTCTTGCTGGCCTCTTCCGCAAACCAGACAATCTTTTTGATCATTCATAAGTTTCAATTTTGAAATTCAAAAATATGATGAGTAATCAGATAAAAATATGACTTTGATTAGCTTTTAAAAAAAGGTCTCTTGACGTTTAAATCCCTAATTCTTCTCGTAATATTTGTACGAATCGAAAAACATCTGAAAAGTTATTATACAAGGGAGCGGGTGCAATTCTGATCACATCAGGCTCCCTCCAATCTGCTATAACTCCCTTATGACTGATGGCTCTAAATAATGATTTATCACTATTGATGACCCTTATCGATAATTGAGCACCCCTGGCATCAGCTTGTTTCGGCGTGATGATCTGAATACGATCACTTCTCAACTCTTCAATCAGAAATTCCAGGTAACCAGTCAATATTCTTGATTTTTCAATAAGCGCAGTCATTCCAACTTCTTCAAAAATTTCAAGTGAAGCCTTTAGAGCTGCCATTGACAGAACAGTTTCATTACTCATTTGCCAGCCTTCTGCCCCTTGTATAGGAACAAAATTCTCATCCATTAAAAAACGTGTTGCTTTCTCGTGACCCCACCATCCTGCAAAACGGTCAAGGTCTTTTCGCTTATGATGACGCTCATTCACAAAACATCCCGATATACCTCCCGGACCGGAATTCATGTATTTATATGTGCACCACACGGCAAAATCTACATCCCAATCATGCAGTGATAAATCGAGATTTCCGGCTCCATGTGCAAGATCAAAACCAACCATACATCCCATTTCATGGCCTACTTGAGTAATCTTCTGCATATCATAGGCCTGGCCCGTATAATAATTGAGTCCACCAATCATGATCAGTGCTATTTCAGCTCCTCTATTTCTGATCAATTCTAAAATATCTTCAGTTCTCAAAGTATCTTCACCTGATCTTGGCTCTAATTCTATTAATGCATCTTTAGGGTCATAATCATGAAATTCAAGTTGTGACTTTACTGCATACTGGTCCGAAGGAAATGCATTTTTTTCAATCAAAATTTTATATCGTTCCTTCTCCGGTCTGTAAAAAGAAACCATCATCAAATGAAGGTTCACAGTCAAACTATTCATAGCGACGACTTCTTTTTTTCTACCTCCAACAATTCTTGCCATCTGTTCACCCAGTGCTTCGTGATAGGTCGCAAAAGGGTTATCACCTTCAAAATGTCCCTTGACACCAAGGTGGCGCCAATCATCAAGTACAGCTTCTATGTATAACTTGGCAGATTTTGGCTGTAATCCGAGTGAATTTCCACATAGATAAATGGCTTCCTTTCCATCTGTGTGCTCAGGAAAATAAAATTTATCACGGTAGGCACCTAATGGATCCCTTGTGTCCGTTTGATGGGCAAACTCTTCTGTATTCAGATATTTCATAGGGTATTTTTTAGTCTTTTTCAGATGTTTTATATAATGGATATAGCAACGGACGACTGGGTGCAGCATCAGACACAAACGGTGCTATTTGCAAATTTAACAAATATGGTCCATCCGGAATCTCATCTCCGATAAAGACCATCTCGGTAATAGTTTTATTCACCTTACTATTTTGGTCTTCCTGATGTTGCCCGCCTTTGATATTCCAAAAAAGATGGTGCCCATTTAATTTACCTTCATCATTAGATCTGTCAATCGATGGTAAATCGACAAGAAGATGATCTACACCTGCCTTAACAAGATATGCCATCGCTTCAAGTGAAAAGAATGCCGGATTTTTTTTCAGATAATTTCTATTTGTTTTTGAAAGATCATTGGGCAGCGTTCTTATGACGACTGCCTTTAAAAATTCTTTAGGTATTTTTTCAAGCCCATCTCTCAAACTTCTTTCACTGATCAAGAGATCATCAGATTTTTTTTTCGGATCATAGACATCTGTTGACGTCATGGCATTTTCCGGTAAAACGGTTAGAACCGTGGCAGGTATTAAAGAATCTTTTAATTGTTGATGAATTGAAAATCTTTTATAGGTAATATGACCCAGGCATTCAGTATGTGTTCCGTTACAATGAGGTACCAAAGTGATCTGGTCAAAATTACACGATCCTCCCTGTCTTGTATCTCCAACAAACCCATCTCCCTTATAAGCTGTCGATTCGGCTCGTTTCACATCATACATACTGGGTTGCTCTTCGTTGAATCTCAAGGGTATGGATATATCCTTTGCATTGCTTGTGTCAAAATTAAAATTTTGATCATTAAGAAGTATACTTAATATCATGTGCTTGCAGTATCTTATTGATTTTTTGAGAAATTAAAATCTAATTTTTCTTTAAGTTGTGCCGGTAGTTCCGGTAAAAATGATCTAGGAATCAGTAAAGTTGAAATATTATGCAAGTCATAAAAAACTCGGTGCTTATCAGCAGTTGACTTTAAATAATCATATCCTGAAGAACCTCCTGTTCCAATTTTTTGACCTAGGGTTCTCAGCACCATTTGTGCATGTCTGTTTCGCCAGGTTGTGAGCAGCTCATCCATATCGATCAATTTTTGAAGAAACATAAAAGGTTGTCTTAGCAGTGGCTCATCTCTGTAAAGATTGATCAGCAGAACACTAATCGTGGCCTTATATGACAACTTTAATTCGCCATCCTTTAATTTTTCCTCATGCTTTTTTTGGTCAAAAATGGAATTAAAATACGTGTTTGTCTCACCCAGCATATTCACTCTAAACATTTTTTCCTGATCGGAAATATAATCTGCCTGATCTATTGCCTGTTCTTCTCTTTGGAGCATTAATTTTACTGATCTTTTATATTCCTCAATAAAATCAAATGCTTCAAACTGCAGAAATGGCGTTCTTTCTAACCATTTCTCAACCAAATCGAACATGGAATCTCCCGCTTCTAACTTGCTTAAGATCTCTTGTTCCTGATCTGAGAACACCCCTGAATAAGAGCACTGTGTATAGGATATCCTTTTTTCTCTTTTTAAGCCCAGAGCAACCTCCAATTGCCTGAATTGGAAACTTTGGAATCCTGACGCAGGTAAGAGGTAATTTCTAAAATCAAGAAAATCAAGTGGCGTTATCGTTTCAATAATATCAATCTGATCAACAAGAATTTTTTGAATCTTTACGACTCTATCAAGTCTTGAAATAGCAATTCCAATCTGAGATTCTTCCACCGATCCATCACTAAACAGTTCCATCACAGAAGCCAGGTCATGAAGAATCTCCTTAAACCATAGCTCATAAACCTGATGCACAATAATAAAAAGCATTTCATCATGAGCAGGTTTATTGAACTCAACACTTCTCAATTTTTGAGCATCAAGTATTTTTTGCAGTTGAAGATATTGGTCGTAATGTATCGAAGAAAGTTCTTTATCCATTTATAAGGAGCGTAAAATTTATGAATCAATCAATTATCACGCTAATTTAAGGAAGAAAATCAAGTATTTTAAAATATCATTCGGCTTAATTATCAATTTTGAAATTTCTCAACCAGTGATAAAGAATAAAGAATCAGGAAATAAATGTCCAAATTTATCGCTCCGTCGCATGTAAAATCTTTGTAATTTGAACTTCAAAATAAAGAACCTCATTCAAACTTTGACTTATGAAAAAATTGATTAGTTATCTACTCCAAGGCCTTCTCTATATCGCTCCTTTGGGAATCACCGCATATATTATTTATAGCGCATTTACTTTGGTAGATGGCCTATCTCAAAAATTACTCGCCAGATTCTTTGATGTTCAAATCCCAGGTCTTGGCTTATTATCTTTATTTATTTTTTTGATCTTTATTGGATTTTTGGGCCGGACCATCATTGCACAACCTCTTAAAAAGGTCTTTCAGCAAGTAGTTGATAAGATCCCACTGCTCAATTTTATTTACTCTGCCTTTAATGATCTTTTTACAGCATTTGTCGGAAAGGAGAAAAAGTTTAACCAGCCGGTACTGGTCAAAGTAAATCTGAATTCAGATTTGGAAAAACTAGGCTTCATTACAGAAGAAGATCTCAATGTAATAAAGGCTGAAGGAAAGGTTGCAGTGTATTTTCCACATTCCTATAATTTTTCAGGCGAACTGTTTATTGTGCCTCAGACACAGATCAGAAAGTTAGATGTAAATTCGAGTGAGCTGATGAAATTTATCGTATCAGCCGGCCTTACGGGTTGGGCAAAACATGATTAAAGTCGGTACTTAATAGGAATATGAACTACCTTTTTGGTTTCAAAAAATGAGTCGTCAAAATAATCGGTCAAATTATATAATTTGGCACTGGGAAAATTCTGAAGTTCTTCTGTCAGGTCACCACCTTTTAAATAAAGAATCCCGTTTTTAAGTTCATGCTTGTTCTTTCTACGTATTTTTTTTCTCACCCATTTGGCAAAGTCATCCATCCTGGTCACTGCACGACTCACAATAAAATCAAATTCACCTTTGACTTTTTCCGCTCTTGTATGAATAGCAGTTACATTTTGTAAACCAAGTGTTTCAGCAACCCCTTCAACAACTTTTATCTTTTTGCCGATTGAGTCTACCAAAACAAATTGAGTCTCTGGAAACATAATGGCCAATGGGATCCCGGGAAAACCACCGCCTGTTCCGACATCAAGTATTTTTGAACCCGGCAAAAAAGATTGAACTTTTGCTATCCCTAATGAATGTAAAACATGTTTCACATAAAGCTCATCAATATCTTTTCTCGAAATCACATTGATTTTTGAATTCCAGTCTGCATACAATTCTTCAAGCATTGAAAATTGTTTTAACTGTTGCTGGTTTAGTTCCGGAAAATTTTTGGAGATAATTTCCATTCTGAATTTTTGACAAAAGTACAATTAATCTTTTTGTGTGAATGAATAAAAAAATGCATTGAATCATTCATAACAAATTGAAATATACCTTAC
>JAAESS010000216.1 GCA_024229195.1 Flavobacteriales bacterium
CATTTATGAGTTGAATCAAATTCAAAATATATAAATTTTTCTTAATTTAATTTTTTTTGGTTTTTTTAACACTTATTTATCTAACTGCTTTTCAGTATTTTATAATTTTTTATTGTGAAAATATTGTTAAAATAGTACTTTGTTTTACATAGTACTGTAACATCTTTGTAAAAGTCTCGTCTTATAAGTATAACCAACAATTTAAAATTATGAGAACTACAGCATTTAGAAACAGCAAAAGAATCAGATGGTCAGAATACAGACATTATGCCATCAAAGCTTAATCAAGAGAAAATAACCTAATCACAATTATATAAAACCAACAACATGAGAACTACATTATTTAACAACAGTAAAAGAGTAAGATGGTCAGAACACAGAAATTACGCTGTCAAATCTTAATCACAAAAAATAGTCTAATCACAACAATATAAAACCAACAAGATGAGAACTACAATATTTAACAACAGTAAAAGAGTAAGATGGTCGGAACACAGAAATTATGCTATCAAATCTTAATATCTCTTCCTTCATATGATTACAGGAACTATTATAAACAAAACATTCTACAGTAACACTTTACAGTGTCACAGCAGCCCTAAATAGCCTTTAGGGTTTTCTGCTATAGTCCTGAATTAATTCTATCTGCATTCTTTACAACTTTTTATCGAACTGCTCCTTTCTTTGAACATGGATAGACAGCGTGATTTATGCTTGAAAATAACCAAGCAGGTAGTCGTAGTATCTCACTGTATGATACATTGATTTCCAGAAAAAGACCTGGGGTTCTCCTTGTAATGGATCCCCTTTACTTTTCACTCCGGTATACCATTCTCCTCGGTTATTGACAAAATACTTTTGTATATATGAAATCTGATCGAGTGCTAGAATCTGATAATTTTCTTCACCTGTAATTTGATATACATTCAAAAGACCTAAAACAACTTCTGCCTGTGGCCACCAGAACTTATCTTCTTCCTGTTTACCTTGATCTGATATGACATTTGCATAGCCTCCGTTGATTGTATCTTTAGCCAATTCGACAACCCGATCCATCATTTTAACTGCTACTTTTTCTGTTCTCTCGATCAATTTCTTATCCTTGATGGCTTTTGCTGCATGGCAAATCACCCAACTGCACTCTGCATTATGGCCCGCCCAGTTTTCATTGGGTAGCATTTGCCAATCCTCTGTAAAGCGATGGATACAGAAATAATTCTCTTGATCGATAAACCGATCAAGAATAACTTCAAGTAAGACCTGAATAATGCTCTTAATATTCTCATCTTTCTTATTCTCGTAAACCTTCACAAGGGCCTCCGTGACATGAAAATGAGTAGCAAACGCCCTGGTCATATACTTTCCTCTCGCCCATTGGGTATTAAACCCATCCAGATAATATGGATCATTATCAACTTTAAGAGTTGATTCTATAAATTCGACCTGCGCATCGATCAATTGGTTGACCTCGACCGATTCGTTCAGTCTTGCATATTCAGCAAGTCCGTATAATACAAAAGCCTGGGCCATATTGACATTCTCTATGTCATCTAACCATTCCATATTGTATTTCCTCCCCCAAAAATAACCTCCTGAAGGATTTTTAAATTCAGTGAGCATATCAAAAGCCGTATCTGCTAGGGGAATATATTTATCTCTTCCGAGGATCTGAGATCCTATACTAGCACCATAAATGATCCGGCTTAAATACATTGATCCCATATCTGCATTTGGATTTGTGATCTGGTCGATAGTTATTTCAGGATAGATACTTGCTTGGCTCTTTCTAAACATATGGTCAAGCCAATACTGCAGGTAGTTTTCAAACTCCTTCCGAAGCTCAATTTGTAGGTCTTTCTTCATGTGGGCAAGTTACTTTTTTACGATGCTTGATAAGCTCAATTTTCTTCTGACAAGAAATTTCTAAAATTCCCTTCCTGAAATCTGGGGAACACTTCCAATCCGAATTCATTTTTTCCTCTTTCGCCTTCCCAAATGATCTTAAGACCAAGTTGATCACTGAGTTCTAAATTATCATACCTGATCGGTATAGAACAAAACAAATATTTTTGATTGGGTTTATCTCTAACAAATCTTAGTAATTGACTGCTGATATAAAAGTTATTGTCATTGCTGTCTGCCGTAATATCAAAACCAAAAAAGATAGGACGCTCCAGCTTGCGATGATGGGTTAGATCATTCACAGTGAGTTCCTGTTCATTCATTTTGCGGGATCTCAATTTTTCATAGGCCTCTGGTTTTAATGGAAAAATGAGTGAATGGCCTGAATAATAGCCTGAATCATCTGTAATGATCAGATTCATCTCTGGCAATAAACGAACGGCCTCTTTGATCACTTCTCGTAAGGATTTGGAGATTGTTTTATGGTATTTCATATACCGAACGATATAATTAATATCTGCTTCATAGTCCAAGGTTCGAATTCTCTTGGTGGCAATTTCCAAATTACTTTTGAACCAATGAGCATCTGGCAAAGTATTGGTCAGTTTTGACAATGAATACTTTCTTAAACTAAAATCAAAATAGGCTGGAATAGGAACACTTGCATTCAAATTTCTTACCAGTTGATAAGGAAGTAAGGTCTCATTTACAATGTCTTCTTCTTTATCAGACTTGATGAGTGTTGAACCATTTTCCCATCGCTGAACAGTTCTTATATCCACATTTACTCTGGCAGCAAAATCAGCTTGCGCCATTTGATTGATTTTTCTAAAATCGATCAATAATTCTCCGAAGTTATTATATTTTTTCATCCTGTGTGGCATACCGTAAAACTAATGAAAAAAATTATAGAAAATAAAAATCATTTGAATCAGACAAGGCGTGTCGGCATCCCATAGACCAGATGACATTAACTTTGTCAAAAATTAAGACATGAATCAAGAATTACTTGTTGATATTGAAATGGATGTGAAGTATAAGATCTATACGGAGCAAAAAAATTTAGTAGCGATTAAGAACTTGAAAGAACTTCTCAATCAAATCGATCATGAAGTTGAGGTCATACCTTACAAGGATAAAGAAAAGTTATCCAGGTTGTTGGTTTCATTAAAAGGTCAGACCCTAAGTGATGTTGAACATCGAATGATTGAGAGGATCATCAAGAAGAGAAATGAAAAAGAGGAAGTGCCCAGTTTTTAGAA
Organism: Flavobacteriales bacterium; assembly: GCA_024229195.1. Classification (GTDB taxonomy): domain Bacteria; phylum Bacteroidota; class Bacteroidia; order Flavobacteriales; family Flavobacteriaceae; genus Lutimonas. Next base: position 3,165 of record JAAESS010000216.1, read on the forward strand.
ATTGGTAACATGCATTCGTATAAGTCGAAAATGCAGATGGCAAAAGAGTATTCCAATAAGGGGTTATTAAGGGAGAAAGAATAAAGCCAGCAGACAATGGCGAAAGAAATGATTCGAATGCAATGTTTTAAAGGGGCCTCTTTTTAAGAGGCCTTTTTTTATGATCAAAACACAAGACATCTTAAAATCAAGAAAGCGGGTTCATGAAAAATTCACGATCCCGCTTATACAAATATTAAGCAATATAATGTTGCTAACTATAGAAAGGGTAAAAAAATGATGCTTACAGCGCAACAACAAAATTGTCATTTGCGTCGATACCATTATTTACATAACTATCAGCAGCTTGGTCATTTTCCCATTTCGTACCATCAACCAAATACTTAAATTGGTAATCTTTGGCAGTTTCAAGATCTAATGTTGTTTTGAAAGTTCCGTTTTTGAATTTTTTCAAGTCTATCGCCTCTTCAACATTCCAATCATTAAAATCTCCCAATAATTGAATTTTCCCAGCCTCGAAAGCCTCTTCTTGAGTTAAAGAAAATGTTACTTTACAAACTGGTTTGCTTTTTAAAAATTGTTTTTTAATACTCATGACAGTAAATTTATATTTTGCTACAAAATAAAATCAATCGACTGAGATAAATAACAACACTTTTAATCAATTTATGTACTATATTAACTATCGCGTTCTCAAAAAAATTAATTGAAGGTTAATTTTACATAATAAAAAGGTTCCAAAAAATGACCAGCTTTATGATTCAATGCTCTCAAAATCTTTCTTTTAGCATTCTATTTGATCATAATATTCACTACCTTTAAGTCTCTCAAAACAGCGCCCATATGAAAAACCTCTCTAAAGCTCTGGTAAACAATATTCAAGAATTTAATTTCAACCAAGAAGAAATAGAGCAGCTTGACATTGTTGACCAGGAAAATGACAATTTCCATGTGATTCATGAAAACAAGTCAATGAAGATGAAGGTGATTGAAAGGGATTTTCTGAATCGAATCTATTCCATTTCAATACAAGCAAATGTCTACGAAGTTAAGATGACAAGGCCTTTGGATGATCTCATTAAAAAAATGGGATATTCCGTAGGTTCCTCAAAATCAATTGATTCGATTAAAGCTCCGATGCCAGGCATTATTATCGAGCTCAAAGTCGAAAAGGGTCAGACTGTTAAAGAAGGTGAGACCCTTCTGATTTTAGAGGCCATGAAAATGGAAAATGCCATTGTATGTCCAAAAAATACAGTTATCAAAGAGATTTACGTCGTGGTTGGAGATACTGTGGATAAAAATAAACTACTTATCGACTTTGAATAAGCTTTCCAAAACTTGTGGTTATGAAAAAAATACTGATTGCCAATCGGGGTGAAATTGCCCTGCGCATAATGAAAACTATCAAGCGTATGGGCATACGCACAGTTGCGGTCTATTCAACCGCAGACAGGGATGCCCCGCATGTAAAATTTGCTGATGAAGCAGTTCATATCGGTGACAACCCTTCAAATAAAAGTTATTTGCTGGGAGATAAAATCATCGAAAAAGCAGTTCAGATGCAAGTAGATGGCATCCATCCCGGATACGGTTTTTTAAGTGAAAACGAGACTTTTTCGAAAGCCGTTGAAGACAATGGGATGACTTTTATCGGACCCGGCCATAAGGCTATCCGAATGATGGGGGATAAATTAGCAGCTAAAGATGCTGTCAAAAAATACAATATCCCGATGGTTCCCGGAATAGATAAGGCGATTACAGAAGTAGCTGAGGCCAAAAAAGTAGCTGAAAAGATAGGTTATCCTGTGCTGATCAAGGCTGCCGCCGGAGGTGGAGGAAAAGGCATGAGAATAGTAAACTCTCCCTCTACACTCGAAGAACAAATGGAAAGAGCCATCAGTGAAGCCTTATCTGCTTTTGGAGATGGTTCCGTTTTTATCGAAAAATATGTGACCTCTCCGAGACACATAGAATTCCAGATTCTTGCTGATAATTTTGGCAATGTGGTTCATCTATTTGAACGAGAGTGCAGCATCCAAAGAAGGCATCAAAAAGTGATCGAGGAGGCGCCTTCCTGTATTCTTAGTCCTGAATTGAGAAATAAAATGGGTGAAGCAGCTATTAAGGTCGCAGAATCCTGTGATTACAGAGGTGCCGGAACTGTAGAATTTTTAATGGATGCAGAGATGAATTTCTACTTTTTGGAAATGAACACCCGTCTGCAGGTGGAACATCCCGTGACCGAATTTATAACAGGACTTGATCTGGTTGAGGAGCAAATCAAAATAGCCAGAGGAGAACAACTGACATTCCAACAAAAGGATCTTAAAATTGATGGACATGCTGTTGAATTGAGGGTTTATGCGGAAGATTCTTTAAATGATTTTCTTCCTAATGTAGGAGTATTGAATACCTACGAAATTCCAAAAGGAGACAATATCAGACTTGATGATGGATACGAACAGGGAATGGAAATCCCAATATATTACGATCCGATGATCTCTAAACTGATTACCTATGGAAAAGATCGTGAGGAAGCGATCCAAGCCATGATCGGTGCCATTGACCAATATCGGATTGAAGGAGTTGAAACCACACTTCCTTTCGGTAAGTTTGTTTTGGAACATGAGGCTTTTAGAGCAGGGAAATTTGATACACATTTCGTTAGCTCTCACTTCGATGCGGATATCTTGAGAAAGGTCAAGGATGACGAAGCTCGTTTGGCGGCTCTTTTGGCCCTAAAACTTTATCAGCAGGAGCAAAAAGTGTTAAAAATTCCCGGTTAAAATTATAAGAATTACGAGTCGAGATACCATCAGAGACGATCAAAGCGTATCCTCACAACCATAAATCGAATAAGATGAAAGAAATACAAAAAAACCTGTTACAAAAAATGGCTGAAGCCAGATTAGGGGGTGGCAAGGAAAGAATCAAAAAGCAACATCTTAAGAAAAAACTCACCGCTAGAGAACGGATCGAGCTTCTTATGGATGAGGGATCCTTTGAAGAAGTAGGAATGCTGGTGACACACAGGTCTACTGATTTCGGAATGGAAAAACAATTGTTCTACGGGGATGGCGTTGTGACCGGTTACGGAACGATCAATGGCAGAATGGTCTATATTTTTGCACAGGATTTTACCGTTTTTGGAGGTGCTTTATCAGAAACGCATGCAGAAAAAATTTGTAAGATCATGGACCTGGCCGTGAAAGTAGGAGCTCCTATGATCGGCCTCAATGATTCAGGAGGTGCGCGAATCCAGGAAGGTGTTCGTTCTTTGGGTGGCTATGCCGATATTTTTTACAGAAATGTGCAATCTTCTGGGGTAGTTCCTCAAATATCAGCGATCATGGGGCCTTGTGCAGGTGGAGCAGTTTATTCTCCGGCCATGACTGATTTCACGATTATGGTGGAAGGTACAAGCTATATGTTTGTCACCGGCCCTAATGTGGTCAAGACCGTAACCAACGAAGAAGTAAGCTCTGAAGATCTTGGTGGGGCCTCTGCCCACTCGACAAAATCGGGAGTTACCCATTTGACCTCTTCTAATGACCTTGCTTGCCTCGAGGATATCAAGACCTTGCTGAGTTATATTCCTCAAAATAATCAATCGACAACACCAAAACTCTCCTACGAACTTGGAGATGAAATAAGAGAAGAACTGGAGCATATTATTCCGGAGGATACCCACAAGCCTTATGACATTAAAAAAGTGATCCATGGTATATGTGATCAGGATTCTTTTTATGAAATTCATAAGGATTATGCTGAAAATATTGTTGTAGGATTTAGCCGACTTGCAGGAAGAAGTATCGGAATTATCGCAAATCAACCCATGAGTCTGGCAGGTGTTTTAGATGTAAACAGTTCAAAAAAGGCCGCTCGATTTACAAGATTTTGTGACAGTTTTAATATCCCCTTGCTGGTACTAGTGGATGTACCCGGGTTTTTACCTGGAACTGATCAGGAATGGCGAGGAATCATAGTCCATGGTGCCAAATTATTATATGCACTGAGTGAAGCCACTGTTCCTCGAGTTACTGTTATCACGAGAAAAGCCTATGGTGGTGCATATGATGTCATGAATTCAAAACATATAGGTGCAGATATGAATTTTGCCTGGCCAACCGCTGAAATTGCCGTAATGGGTGCCAAAGGTGCGAGTGAAATTATATTTAAAAAGGAAATCGCTGAATCAGATGATCCTGAAGCTAAATGGAAAGAAAAGGAGGCTGAATATGCTTCAAAATTTGCGGATCCTTATCGTGCCGCAAGAAGAGGGTTTATTGATGAGGTCATTCTTCCAAAACAGACAAGAAGAAAGTTGATCAAGGCTTTTGCTATGCTTGAAAATAAACAGGCAGATGGTCCGAAGAGAAAACACGGGAATATTCCTCTGTAAATATTGGAAATTTTAAACGATTTCTGCGCTTAGGCCACGTTGAAGTAATTGAGTACACTTGGGTTTAAGCTCTTCAAATTCTCCTGTTTTGACTGCGCATTTGCCTTTATAATGTACAAGGTAAGTACATTGCTCTGCTTGTTCGAGTGTATGTTCGCAGACCTCGACTAGGGAATCTATTACGAAATCAAAGGTATTTACATCATCATTAAATAACAATATCTCATGCATGTTGACCTCTTGTTCGGCTACATCATGTGATTCCTGAATTTTTTCTTTTGTCGAATAAGTCATGGCAATTTAGATCTGTTATGACTACAAATTTACATATTTTAATCCAACCCAATTATTTCTGACTAATTTCTTCTCTTGTTTCAGCCCGTTGGACGTTGCGGATTCATTGATCTTCTCAATATCTTCTGTGTAAAATCCGCTTAAAAGCAAAATGCCATTTTCTTTAAGGCTATCAGCATATATAGCCATGTCTTGTAACAAAATATTTCGATTGATATTGGCGATGATCACATCATAGCTATCCGATTTTAAAAGACTTGAATCACCTTCAAAAACAGATATGGCACTACAATTATTGCGCTCAACATTCTCCAAGGAATTCTCATAACACCAATTATCAATATCAATGGCATCGATAGGCCCAGCTCCTTTCATTTCAGCAAAAATGGCAAGAATTCCGGTGCCACAACCCATGTCAAGCACTTTCTTATTTTGAAGATCCAGGTCCAACAAATGCTGTATCATCAAATGAGTCGTTTCATGGTGTCCGGTACCAAAACTCATTTTCGGCTCGATAACAATATCATAAGCCAATCCGGGATTCTTGTGAAAGGGCGCCCTGATACTCACCTGATCATCAACTACGATTGGCTCAAAATTATTTTCCCACTCCTGATTCCAGTTTACTTGCTCTATCTCTTTTACATCATAAGAAAAAGTTACTTCCTCAGATTGCAGAATCTGAACATCATCGAGCAGACTGGCATTCCAGTCATTCTTTTTAATATAGGCCTCTACACCATCAGGGTTTTCAGTAAAACTTTCGAAGCCTACCTGACCCAATTCTGCGATCAAAATATCAATAGCTGTTTGCATCTCTAATGATGCCTTGTCTATTTTAAAAAAGCAGCCTATATAATTCATAATGTTCCTAAAGTTAAAAAATCTGTGAAACCTTTTCTAAATGAAAATATTTCACAGATTTTAATTGTATTGATTTCTATAAAATCCTTAGATCGCCTTAATAATGGCTGTAAAATCGTCAACGTTCAAGGCCGCACCGCCAATCAAACCTCCATCTACATCTGTTTTAGAAAAGATCTCGTTAGCGTTACCTGGTTTTACACTTCCTCCGTAAAGGATGGAAACTTCTTCAGACACATCGCTTAAATATCTTTCAGCAACCAACTCTCTGATAAAAGCGTGCATTTCCTGAGCTTGCTCCGGAGAAGCTGTTTCACCGGTACCAATTGCCCAAACAGGTTCGTAGGCTAAAATGATTTTTGACCAAGCATCTGAATCAAGATGGAAAAGTGCATTCTTGATCTGACTTTCTACTACTTTGAAATGGTTATCGCTCTTTCTGTCTTCCAGCACTTCACCAAAGCAAAAGATCACTTCTAAATCGTTTTTTAGAGCAGCATCTACTTTCGCAGCAAGCAGCTCATCTGTTTCACCAAAATACTCTCTTCTTTCTGAGTGACCCAAAATTACAGTATCTACATAAATACCTTTGATCATTTGTGCTGAAATCTCACCCGTATAAGCGCCACTTGCCTCTTGATGCATGTTTTGAGCCGCTACTTCAATGACTGATTTTTTCGTCATTTTTGAGGCCTTTTGTAAATTGACAAAAGTTGGTGATATGATCACGCGAGTATTATCTAAAGTAAGGTCATTTACAGCATTTTTTAATTCTTTGACCAAGGCCTTGGTTTCTTTATAGGTCTTGTTCATCTTCCAGTTTCCTGCTACAATTTTAGTTCTCATTAAATTGGTTTTTTGGTTGAAATTAAAATGAAGCACAAAGATAACCTAAACTGATAAATTGATTACTTTTGCAGCAAGCAATTTTCAAAAAAATGACTAAAAAAGAGCTAATTCATCAGATCAAAGCCAAAAAATCATTTTTGTGTATCGGACTGGATGTTGACCTTGAAAAAATACCTGCCCATCTGTTGCAAACTGAAGATCCTATTTTCGAATTCAACAAGGCAATTATTGATGCAACACACGATCTTACAGTGGCTTATAAACCCAATACAGCCTTTTATGAAGCCTATGGTTTAAAAGGATGGAAAAGCTTGTCAAAGACCATTGCCTATCTCAATGAAAATTACCCTTCTATCTTTACGATTGCAGATGCAAAAAGAGGTGATATTGGGAATACTTCAACACGCTATGCAAAAGCATTTTTTGAAGACATGAATTTTGACTCTGTAACAGTGGCTCCATATATGGGAAGTGATTCTGTTGAACCCTTTTTAGCATTTAAGGATAAATTCACCATTATGCTGGCATTGACTTCCAATAAAGGTGGTCTTGACTTTCAGGTACTAAAAGACGAAGCCGGAACTACCTTGTATGAAAAAGTGCTTGAAACCTCAACAGGATGGCAAAATAGTGAACAACTCATGTATGTTGTTGGAGCGACCAGACCGGAATACTTTCAAAAGATCAGAAAAATCGTGCCTGATCATTTTCTGTTGGTTCCAGGAGTTGGAGCACAGGGTGGAGATCTGCAGGGTGTTTGCCAGTATGGTTTAAATAGTGATATCGGTTTATTGGTCAATTCTTCAAGAGGAATCATTTATGCTTCTTCCAATGAAGATTTTGCTGCAAAGGCAAGAGAAAGTGCACTTGTACTGCAACAGGAAATGCAGCTTATTTTCAATAAGAAATCTCTTTAATCTTTTTGTGTTTTGTAGTTACTTAAGGCATTAATGAGCAGATTGTGTAAACCTACCATTTGATCATAGCCGAATTTTTTACCCAACTGACCAAAAAAGTAAAGTACTACCCACATTACCGGCATCAATAAACACAGGACCATCATTATTGTATATTCTTGATCAAGACTCCATCGTGAATAAGCAATCACAAAAAAGACAAAAAAAGCGATAGCCACCATAAAATGCAAAAACATAAAAAATGTCCATATTTTGGGTTTGGGGCCTAAAATACCTTTTACAATAGTCAAACCCTCTTCCTTTTCAATTTCTACATGTAGTTGAGGTGACCAAAAGTGCTCATCCTCTTGAGGCACATCAATAACAACATGATGATCGACCACCTTACCGGTATAGACACAGTTGTCTTTCGCCAATTCCTTACTGAACTGTTCAAGGATCTCCTGTTCAGACTCTTTAAATTTCATTTTGAATCTGGGTTTTAAAAGGATGCGATTTAAGTCATCGTCATGAATAGGTTGGTTCATGGTTTTAGCTATTGATTTATTGAGAGGCTATTGAATGTATGTAAACGTCCTAACATGATTTTTAAGGCTCACATACCCTATCATTTGCCTCGATTGTCAAAGCTAAATATAGACTTTTTTTCTTATCCGCAATAAGCGCTTTACAATTCGATTTTATAAGCATATCTTTGCACCGATTTTATTAAAAGAAAATGGGAAATATTGTTGCGATCGTAGGAAGACCGAATGTTGGAAAGTCAACACTTTTCAATCGTTTGATTCAGAGAAGAGAGGCCATCATTGATGCGGTTAGTGGTGTGACCAGAGACAGAAACTACGGCAAGACTGATTGGAACGGAAGAGAATTCTCTATCATTGATACAGGAGGATATGTTGTGGGTAGTGACGATATTTTTGAAGCTGAAATCGACAAACAAGTCGAATTGGCGATTGATGAAGCGGATGCGATCATTTTTATGGTAGATGTGGAAAGTGGTGTAACCGGTATGGATGAGGAAGTTGCCCATTTACTAAGACAAGTAAAAAAGCCTGTTTTTTTGGCGGTTAATAAGGTTGATAACTCTAAGCGAGCTGCCGATGCTGTGGAATTTTATTCTTTAGGTCTGGGCGATTATTATACCATTGCCAGCACCAACGGAAGTGGTACAGGAGAGTTGTTAGATGCCATTGTGGAAGCACTTCCTGAAAAGGAAGAAAAAGAAGAAGATGATCTGCCAAGGTTTGCTGTGGTTGGAAGACCGAATGCCGGGAAATCATCTTTTATCAATGCTTTGATTGGTGAAGATCGTTATATCGTTACAGACATCGCAGGAACAACGAGAGATTCAAATGACACCAAATACAATCGTTTTGGCTTTGATTTCAATTTAGTAGATACAGCAGGAATCAGAAAAAAGTCAAAAGTAAAAGACGATCTTGAATTTTACTCGGTAATGAGATCTGTCAGAGCCATTGAATACAGTGACGTTTGTATTCTTATTATAGATGCAACTCGTGGTTTTGAGGGTCAGGATCAAAATATTTTCTGGCTGGCAGAAAAGAATAAAAAAGGTATCATCATTTTGGTGAATAAATGGGATCTTGTTGAAAAAGACACCCATACGACCAAAGAATTTGAAGCCATGATCAGAAGAGAGACTGCACCTTTTACCGATGTGCCTATCGTGTTCATTTCAGCCTTGACCAAACAAAGAATCTTTAAAGCCATCGAAACAGCAGTCGAAGTTTTTGAACACAGAAAACAAAAAATTGCCACAAGTAAGCTTAATGAAACCATGCTGGATATCATCAAGCTCAATCCCCCACCGGCTTATAAAGGAAAATATATCAAGATCAAATATTGCATGCAGTTGCCCTCGCCTACACCACAATTTGTGTTTTTTGCAAACCTGCCTCAATATGTAAAAGATCCCTATAAGCGTTTTATTGAAAATAAATTGAGAGAGATTTATGATTTTAAGGGAGTGCCGATAGTGATTTACTTTAGAAAGAAATAAGGTACTACCAACCACCGCTGGCTCCGCCTCCGCCAAAGCCGCCGCCGCCGAAGCCGCCGCCGAAACCGCCTCCGCCAAAACCTCCACCGGAACTACCGCCGAAACCTCCACTGCCAAAGCCTCCTCTTCTTCCAAAACCTCCACGGCCCGCATTGCTTAAAATAATAGCATCCAGCAGTGAAAAGCCACCAGACCTTCTGCCACCATTTTTTCCTCCGCCTCCACGATTTCTCCGAGAGAGGATCATCATGATCACGATAAAAATAATCACAATAAGAAATGCCGGAAACTTGCCTTTAGGGCCTTGACTTCTTTGTTCAGCTTTATACTCACCATTCATGATCTGCATAATAGCATCGGTTCCCTCATCCAGACCTTGATAATAATTACCTTGTTTAAATGCAGGGGTGATAATATTTTCTATGATTCGCCGAGATAAGGCATCAGTTAACAAGTATTCTACTCCGTAGCCATTTCTGATGCTAATCTTTCGATCGTCTTTTGAAACCAATAGCAGAATCCCATTGTCTTTATCTTTCTGACCAATTCCCCATTTATGGGCTAATTCAGTGCCATACATGGCAATTTCATTCCCTTCTAAAGAGTTTATGGTAACTACAACAATCTGAGTAGAAGTTGTATCGCTGTAATTGATCAGTTTTTGTTCTAAACGCTTTGCTTCATTCGTACTTAAGAATTGCGCCTTATCATAAACACTGGTCTGAATCTTTGGCTTTTCAGGCAGATAGTCCTGTGCTTTTAAAGGAAGTGTTCCTGCCAAAACAAAGATCAAAAAGAGACTTGAATATGTAATTAATTTCTTGTGCATTTTTAATCAAAAAATTCTTTGTAATATTGATATGCAATATACCAAAAAAAGCAGCAATGCTTTCTTAAAACAATAACAAATCTCACATGAAAAAATTACTACTTATCCTACTTTTAGGTTCATTTTTAGGCCAGGCTCAACAATTAGATATGGAAAAACTAAAGGGAATGAAACCCAGAGCCATCGGTCCTGCCGGTATGAGTGGAAGGATCACGGCAATTGATGTGGTCAACAGCAACCCGAATGTTATTTATGCCGGAGCAGCTTCCGGAGGGATCTGGAAATCTGAAAGTCAGGGGATTTCTTGGAAACCGGTTTTTGATAAAGAAAATTTACAGTCAATCGGAGCCATCAGTATTCAACAGAGTAACCCTGATGTGATCTGGGCCGGAACAGGAGAAGGAAATCCCAGAAACAGTCTTAATGGTGGATATGGCATCTACAAAAGTCTTGACGGAGGAGAGAACTGGACACTGATGGGTCTTGAAAAAACAAGGAATATTCATCGTATCATCATTGATCGTGACAATCCGGATGTCGTTTATGTTGCTGCCATTGGATCTCCTTGGGGGGAACATCCTGAAAGAGGTGTTTTTAAAACAACTGATGGTGGAAAAACCTGGAAAAATATTTTATTTGTCAATAATAAAACCGGAGCAGCTGATTTGGTTGTCGATGCAAATAATCCCAATAAACTTATCGCAGCGATGTGGGAGCACAGACGAAAACCATATACCTTTAATTCAGGAGGAAAAGGTTCTGGACTTTATATCACTTTTGATGGTGGTGAAAACTGGACTAAAAAAACGGAAGATGATGGCCTGCCAAAAGGAGATCTTGGAAGGATTGGTTTGGCTATTTCTAAAAGCAATCCTAAAGTAGTTTACGCACTTATAGAGGCTAAAAAGAATGGTCTATATAGATCTGATGATGGCGGATTCAAATGGAAATTGATCAATAGTAATTCTTCTGGTCGAGGAACTTCAGGTATCGGTAACCGACCTTTTTATTACTCTGATCTGCATGTTGATCCTGAAAATGAGTATCGATTATACACTGTTTTTACCTATATCAATTTTAGTATTGATGGCGGTAAAAGTTTTAACCAATTGATGCCGGCTTATGGCACTGATGTTGGTGTACACCCTGACCACCACGCCTGGTGGATCCATCCGGAAAATCCTTCTTTTATGATCGATGGTAATGACGGGGGATTAAACATTACAAAAGACAAGGGTAAAACCTGGAGATTTGTTGAAAATTTACCCGTCGGTCAGTTTTACCATATCAATGCTGATAATGAGTTTCCGTACAATCTATATGGAGGTATGCAGGACAACGGATCTTGGGTAGGCCCGGCCTATGTACTCAAGGCGCAGGGAATTAGAAATTCCTATTGGCAGGAACTGATGTTTGGAGATGGTTTTGATGTAATTCCGGATCCAAAGAACAGTCGATATGGATATGGTATGTCTCAGCAAGGTTATGTAGGTCGATATGATCGGGAAACTGGTAGCTCGAAGCTCATCAGGCCCACACATCCTGATCCAGACATCAAACTAAGATTCAACTGGAATTCTGCCTTGGCTATTGACCCTTTTGACAAGCACACGATTTATTTTGGTAGTCAATTTGTTCATAAATCTGGTAATCAGGGCCATGAATGGGATATTATTTCTCCTGACCTCACCACGAATGATCCGGAAAAACAAAAACAACATGAAAGTGGTGGCCTGACCATGGATGCCACAGGTGCAGAAAATTATTGTACCATTCTGGCGATCAGCCCAAGTAGCCTTGAAAAGAATGAACTATGGGTGGGTACTGATGACAGCCGTATTCAATTGAGCCGTGACGGAGGTGAGAACTGGTCAGACATCAGTCCTAACTTAAGTGGTGTACCTAAAGATGGATGGATCGCCCAGATCAAACCTTCTACTTTTAGCAAGGGAGAAGCCTATGCAGTGATCAATAATTATAGGAACTTTGATTTTAAACCCTATTTACTAAGAACAAGAAATTACGGAAAAACCTGGGAAAATTTAGTCAGAGATCAAACAGAAACTTTTGGTTATACGCTTTCATTTGTTCAAGATCCTGTCAATAAAAATTTGGTTTTCCTTGGAACTGAAAATGGCCTTTATGTGAGTTTGAACGAAGGGGAATCCTGGACCAAGTGGACAGAAAATTACCCAAGTGTTCCAACAATGGATATGGTGATTCACCCTAGAGAACATGACCTTGACATCGCTACATTTGGACGATCATTCTATGTATTGGATGATATCAGACCTCTAAGAGAAATGAGTGAAAAAGGAGCTGACCTTCTTAATGCAGGTGTTAAATTATTTGATCCTCCTGTAGCTTATATCGCTCAATACCAGCAACCTTCAGGTTCACGATTTGGTGGAAATGCAACTTTTAATGGTGAAAATCGTAGAAGAGGCGCCATGATCAGTTATGTGATCAATAAAAAAGAAACTCCAAAGGAATCCCCTAAAGAAGGTGCAAAAAAAGGAAAGAAAACGAAGGACAGCATTGTTCTGAATATCTATAACAATCAAGATAAACTCATCAGAACACTCAAATTTAAAAGCCCTAAAGAGAACGGCTTGCACAGAACCTATTGGAGTTTAACTGAAAAAGGTACTTATTCACCTTCCAGAAAAAAGGTAAAAACGAATAGAGAACCGTCGGGTGTTAGGGTCTTGCCAGGTGACTATAAATTGGTCATGCATTTTCAAGATCAGAAAGATTCAACACAGATCAAAGTGGCCTATGACCCAAGAATTGAAATGTCTGATGATGTTTTAAAAGAACAGCAAAGATTGTTAAGGGTGATCGAACAAAAGAAAGACCTTATTTACAGATCAATTGAGCAGTTAAAATCATCGAAAGCTACTGTGGCCAGTGTTAAAAAACAAGCCAAGAAAATCGATAAGGAATTGCATAAGGACCTGATCAAATTGAGTGATAGTATTCAAAAAACCATCGATTCACTTATTGACGATGTTATGGGAAAAGAAGATAAACGTCAGGGAATTACTTCAAGTGAAACTCCTTCGAATATTTCTTATTTGTATAACGCTAACAATTATGTACGATCTCTTAATAGCATGCCTGGTAAAACGGAAATGCAACTCATTGAAAACGCCAATACTAAAATTGATCCGGTGATCAAGAGTATCAATGATTTTTATGCAAAGGAATGGCCTGCATATCAAAAAGGGGTAGAACAAACAAACTTGAGTTTATTCAAAGAATATAAAATGCTGGAATAAGTGAGATAGACCTCTTAGGGTTTATTTGAAGGAATTAGGCATTTGTCATTTTCCCAATTGCCGATCAGTGATGACTCGGGAATTGGGTCTCCATTACAGGTCAAAAAAACATTTCCGTCTTTTTTGATGGTTCTAAGATTTCCTTTGTGAAGTTTTTCAAGGACCAAATGAATTAAATCTGATTCTGAGGCCCTGGGAAAAGTATTGGATATCGCTGCTCCTGACTCGTTATTGAATAAATCCATATCGGAAGAGACTTTGTCGGCTAATGATCCGTCTTCCGGTCGGCCTTCTAAAAAGGATTGGTAGTTTCCTTTTTCATGGGCTCTACCCAGTTTAAGTGAAGACTTTTGTCCTATTTTCTGACTCATACTCGCCATCCAAAATGTATGTTTAAAAGCATCAAGGTGACCACCGATGATATCGCGACCTATTACATCTGTTTTTTTTATTGAATCTGTTACTTCAAGTGCTCTTAAAGAAACTTCCAAAGCTTTTTTCGCTTTAAAAGGATGCCAGATGACCCACCATTTTTCAGGACTACTCAATGAAGAAAATCTACTGTTTTTGCTTTGACCTACCAACTGAAAGCTGATAAGAGCGCAGAAAACACAGGTAAAAGTCCATTTATTCATGGCCTAAAGATACTAAAAGAATAAGCGCTCAATTTTTCTTTTTTAGGCCCAAAGTCTTATTAAAATTCCTAATTTTGATAAACTAAGCAAAAATTACAGTATCCATGAAATATCTTCCGATTGACAAACAACTTTTTATTACGAACCGAGAGAAATTTGCAGCCAAAATGGTAGTAAATTCAATGGCAGTTTTTAATTCAAATGACATTTATCCGATAAGTGCAGACAGTACGCTGCCTTTTGCTCAACAAAGGGATATTTTTTATCTCTCAGGTGTTGATCAGGAAGAGAGTGTTTTGGTGATCTTTCCGGATTGTTCTAAAAAAGAGAATCGTGAAATTTTGTTTTTAAAAGAAACCAATGACCATATCGCAGTTTGGGAAGGTGAAAAACTGGATAAAGCAAAAGCCCTTGAGACTTCCGGTATTTCAACGGTTTACTGGTTACAGGATATGGAGAAAGTGCTGTTTGAATTGATGACCCAGGCGGAGACAGTTTATGTCAATACCAATGAACATTATCGTGCCGCTGTGCAAACTGAAACAAGAGATGCCAGATTTATCAAATGGCTGAAAGAAAAATATCCGGCACATAGCTATAAGAGATGTCAACCCATCATACAACGATTAAGGTCCGTAAAAGAGCCTTTGGAAATCGAAATGATTCAAAAGGCTTGTGATATTACTGAAAAAGGTTTTAAAAGAGTTTTAGGTTTTATGAAACCTGAGGTCATGGAATATGAAGTTGAAGCAGAATTTATCCATGAATTTATCAGAAACAGATCAGCTGGTTTCGCCTATACTCCAATTATTGGATCTGGTTACAATGCCTGCGTGCTTCATTATATAGAAAATAACCAGGCTTGTAAAGAAGGTGATATTGTTTTAATGGATGTGGGTGCTGAATATGGAAATTATGCCAGTGATATGACCAGGTGTGTTCCTGTATCAGGAAAATTTACTGACAGACAGAAAGACGTATACAATGCCGTGCTCAGGGTTAAGAATGCTGCGGCAAAATTGCTTGTCCCCGGTGCTATCTGGGCAGATTATCATGTTGAAGTGGGTAAATTGATGACTCAGGAATTATTAGGTCTGGGTCTTATTTCTCAGGAAGATGTTGACAAGGAGGATCCAAACTGGCCTGCTTATAAAAAATACTTTATGCATGGCACTTCTCATCATATGGGTCTTGATACTCATGATTACGGTATTCTTACAGAGCCTATGGTAGCCAATATGGTATTTACAGTTGAACCGGGTATCTATATTCCGGAAGAAAATATGGGAATAAGACTTGAGGATGACTATGTGATCCAGGAATCCGGAGAGCCCATCAATTTGATGAAAAACATCCCTGTCGAAATAGAAGATATCGAAAAGTGGATGGCGGGATAGTCTGTTTCGACTTTTCTTTTTATAAATTTTTTGCTTTTTGATTTATTTTATGGTCGATCACATTGACTATTAAAAACCCCAGAAGCGAGGGAAGAATCCAACCCATCCCATCTTTCGAGAAGGGGATCGTATGATAGATAAATTCTAAGTTTTCAACAGGAATTAGAAATTTTAGAAAATCAGGAATACTGCATACAAATGCGATCAGAACAACAATTCTGAATACCCCTCTGCTGGCGTATTTCTCAGGCAAAATATTCAGCAATATCAGAACAATTCCTATCGGATATACCAACATCAAGACATATACAGCAAAATCGATAATAAACTTAACTTCATATTGGCCGATCAAAATTCCGAAGAGGCAAGATATGCCTGCAGTTATGGTATATACTTTTTTAGATTTATCTGATAAGAGGCCCTTGAAAAAGTCAGCAGTTCCGATTACAATGCTTACCGCTGTTGTAAAGCAGGCTAAGGCAACGAGAACACTTAAAAAAGTAGCTCCTATTTTTCCCAAAATTGTTGAACTTAATGAAGACAACAATCCTGTCCGGCTAATTGATGATTCAAAAGTTGTATTATATCGGGAACCTAAATAGATGAGTCCAATGTAGATCATAAATAGTCCGAGCATGGCAATTGTACCCGATTTAATGATCATCCTCTGTTTTTCTTTGATGTTGTCTATTCCTTTAATGCTGTTGACACTGACTACCATGATTCCACCCATTAACAATCCTCCGATTGCATCATAAGTTTGATAGCCTTCTAAAAACCCACTGACCAATGGGGTATCATAAATGCCTTCTTGAATATTGGCAGGCGATACGAATAGGCCTAAAACAACAATTGCTAATAGAATAGTACCAATTATTGGTGTCAAAAACTTACCCAAAAAACCGATCACTTTACCCCGGTTGATCGCAAAAAGAAAAACCAGAGAAAAATATACAGTACTCGACATTAAAGAACTAGTTCCAAAATAGGGTTCTATGGCCATTTCATAGGTTACGGCAGCAGTTCGAGGCGTTGGTAAAACAACGGCAATAATATAGATACAAATAGCAAAAATAAGCCCAAATCTGTTAGACACCTTCTTGCCAAAATCAATAATGGTACCCTGAAGTTTCGCATGACCGATAAGTGCCAATAAAGGAATTACGGTTGCCGATGCAAGAAACCCGATCATCACCAACCACCAGTC
Organism: Flavobacteriales bacterium; assembly: GCA_024229195.1. Taxonomy (GTDB): domain Bacteria; phylum Bacteroidota; class Bacteroidia; order Flavobacteriales; family Flavobacteriaceae; genus Lutimonas. The sequence continues at coordinate 19,866 of JAAESS010000216.1, forward strand.
AGGTCCTGCTTTAAAACCAAGCATTGGGGGAAGAATCAGATTCCCTGCCCCAAAAAATCCGGCAAAAATCGCGAAGCCTAAAACAAAGGTCTCTTTAGTCTTGTTCATTGCAAATGATTTTGATAAATATACTGTAAATTAGCTTATCAAGCTGCACAAGATGTTTCGTATAACCTATAAGAATTTAAATGTCCATTACACTGATCAAGGTGTTGGAGAAGCAGTCATTTTTCTACATGGATTTCTTCTTCAAAAAGAAATGTGGAAAGATGTCGCTTTGGTGTTTAAAGATACATATAGAGTGATCTGCCTGGATCTTTTGGGTCATGGTAAAACTGAAAATTTAGGCTATATACATACCATGGAGGATCAGGCTAAAATGCTGAAATTCTTGCTCGATACACTCGAAATTAAAAATTGTTTTTTGATCGGTCATAGTATGGGTGGTTATATCGCACTGACCTTTGCGGATCTTTATCCAGCTGCTATTTCAGGATTATGCCTAATGAATTCAACTGCCATGGCTGATGATGCCGAAAAAAAAAGGAACAGAGATCGCGGAATTGCTGCTATAAAGCATAATCACAAAACATTTATAAGAGTTGCCATACCTAGTTTATTTTCTGATGAAAATCGATCTGTTTTTTCTGATGAAATCGAGAAAATTACACTAGAATCACTGCGCATGAGTCAACAGGGGATCATTGCCTCTCTTGAGGGAATGAAGGTAAGAAATAGCAGAACCCATATACTCAAACAGGATGCTTTGCCTGTATTGATGATCTTTGGAAAAAAAGACCCTGTACTTCATTATAAAAGCTTTCAGGAACAGACAAAAAACAAATCTGTGACATCAGTTATTCTGGAGGATGGACATATGAGCCATATTGAGAATAAAAATGAATTGATAGAAGTTTTAGGCAAATGGTTTTCTTCTTTAACACTAAACCTAGAATGATCAGCTTATGAAACACACTTGCCCTCTTTGCGCTTCTGCAGCTGATTCATTTTTAAAAAGTGTAAAACACCATTTTTTTTTATGTCCTGGATGCAAGGGGATTTTCCGCGAACCCAAGCATTTTTTAAATCCAGTTGAGGAAAAGAAAAGATACCTGCATCATCGGAATGATATGGAAGATACAGGATATTATAAATTTGTGCTTCCAATTATAGATCAGGTCAAACAGCATATTCCAGAGCGAGGTTCCGGACTTGATTTTGGATGTGGTCATAGGCCTGTACTTTCAAATTATCTCGAAAGAGAAGGATATAAGCTATCCGTCTTTGACCCCATTTTTCAAAATGATACATCTGTTTTGAATCAAACTTATGATTTTATTGTTTGTTGTGAAGTTATTGAACACTTCTTCCATCCATCGGAAGAGTTCGTAAAATTATTTAATATCCTTAAACCACAGGGTAAACTGATCTGCAAAACCCATCTATTTGAAAAAGAAATTGATTTTGATAAATGGTATTATAAAAATGACCCCTCACATGTTTTTATTTATCAGCACGAAACCATGAATTGGATCAAAAACAATTACCGAATAAAGGATGTTAAAATAGATGATCGAGTTATCACTTTTACTAAATAATGACTACATTTAAATTTGGTGAGGATCAAGTTTAAAATTTATGCAATGAAAAAATTCCATCTATTACTGATTTTTGGGCTTTTTATTAGTCTTTCTATTTCTGCTCAATCAAAAAAAGAACTAAAAGAAGCTGAAGCTGAGAAGCAATATCAGAAAACGAAGACTTTGGTTGAAAGTGGAGAATTTACTTTTATAGCAGATTGGGCAACTACGAACAGGGGCAGAAGAATAAATTTGACTACAAATGCGAATTTTATAAAGTTTAGTAAAGATAGTATTGATACTTATTTACCCTATTTTGGTTCCTCATCTTCGGGTGGAGCTGCCATGACCAGTGATGGCGGAATTGTTTGCTCCGGACCTAAAACCAAGTATAACGTTAACCTCAATGACAAAAAGAAAAAAATCCAATTGGCTTTTATCACAACAGACAACAATGATACTTTTGATTTCAGCATGACCATATTCAAAGGGGGAAATAGCAACATCAATGTCAATAGCAATTACAGAACAAGTATCAAGTATGATGGAAAAATAAGTGTCACCAAAACTGACAAGAAATAAGCTTAACCTATAGCATTCCAGCCCTGGGCTATAACATCAACCTTTTGACCTCCTCTGGTAACTAATTGAATCAGATCTGGTTCGTCTGTCATATGTCCAATTATGCTGAAATTTGGATTCGCTTTGATCTTGGGAAAATCTTCCTGTTTAACGGTAAATAATAATTCATAATCCTCCCCACCACTCAGCGCAATTGTAGTGCTATCCATGTCGAACTCTTCACAGGTAGAAATAACTTGCTGATCAAGGGGTATTTTATCTTCGTACAATTGACATCCTGTTTTTGACTGCTTGCATAAGTGCAGTATTTCAGAGGAGAGCCCATCCGAAATATCGATCATAGAGGTAGGTTGAACTTCCAGATCTGATAACAATTGAACCACATCTTTCCTGGCTTCAGGTTTTAACTGACGTTCTACCAAATAGGTATATTTGTCTAATTCATGTTCTGCATTAGGATTGACTTGAAAGACTTGTTTTTCACGTTCGAGTACCTGTAATCCCAGGTATGCTGCACCGAGGTCTCCAGAAACAACAAGAAGATCATTCAATCCTGCCCCGTTTCTGTATACGCATTTCTCCTTTTCAACTTCTCCAATCGCAGTGATACTGATCATTAAACCTTTAGTTGATGAAGTTGTATCACCTCCAACTAAATCCACTTTATAGGTATTACAAGCCAGTTGGATTCCGGCATATAATTCTTCCAAAGCCTCCAGGGTAAAACGATTCGAAACAGCGATGGATACTGTAATTTGTTTGGCCATTCCATTCATGGCATAAACATCCGAAAGATTGACCATAACAGCCTTATAACCTAGGTGCTTAAGTGGCATATAACTCAGATCAAAGTGAACTCCTTCAACCAATAAGTCAGTAGTGACCAATGTTTGGGTTTTTCCCTGGCCAATCACGGCACAATCATCACCGATTCCTTTTACGGTATCTTTATGATGTATCACTGTATGTTGGGTCAGGTGATCTATTAACTTAAATTCTCCCAATTCTGAAAGAGAAGTCCTGGATTGATTCTTATCTTCTAACATGGCGCAAATATAGTTGATATTTAAAAATATCCCTCCATAAGAATCGTATGAACTAATAAATATTAGCAGTAGGTACAAAAGTCTTCAATATATACCAGATTTGATAGTAACAACAGTTATTGAATTGCAGGCAGACTCCAGGAGATTTCTCTTTTAGATGCTCCAAAATTTCCTACATTTAGAAAATATTGCGACAATTTATACCATAGCCAAACCTAATCACTACTATGAAAAACCTTTCTCTCTCCACTAAAGTTCCTCTTGGTGTTTTGCTTGGTATTCTAACCGGTCTTTTTTTTGTAAAGAAGTTGCCTGGATGGGTATCATTGGTGTCATTTTTATAGGCTTGCTTCAAATGACCGTTTTACCCTATATCATGTTCTCTCTGATTGTGAATATTGGAAGACTTTCCATGGATACCGGAAAAAAACTCATTCGTTACGGGTTGATTTTTTTGTTTTTACTGCTAGTTATCGGCCTGATCTATCTGATTGTTCTTCCCTTGAGTTTCCCCTCATGGGCCAGCGGCAATTTCTACAGTAGTGACTTTGTGCAACCTAATGTTCCTTTTGATTTTGTCAAACTATACATTCCTGCCAACCCTTTTGAGTCAATGAGTGACAATGATGTGCCGGCTGTCTTACTGTTCAGTATTTTAGTTGGTCTGGGCGTTATGAAATTACCCAATAAGGAATCCTTGCTCAAACCTTTGGATGTACTTACTGATGGATCAAACCAAGTCAATAAAATATCATCAAGCCCAGACTTGCCGCAAAAGACAGTATTAAACTGGATACGATTCCCGGATCCTAAAATTCAGTCTAATGCTTAAATACCTCTTTCTTTCTGGATATGTTCATAGGCGCGTTGAACCTGTCTGAACTTATCTTCAGCTCCTTTGATATGCTCGGGTCCTAAATTTCTCAGTTTATCCGGATGGTATTTTTTTACCATTTTTCGATAAGCCGTTTTCACCTCTGCATCAGTTGCTGTTTTTTCAATTTCCAATATTTTGTAGGAGCTATCGACCTCATTATAGAACATGGCCTTGATCGAACTAAAGTCAGATTGATTGATATTCAAATAACCCGCTATGGTATTGATCTTATTCAATTCATTCTCAGTAACCATTCCATCAGACTTGGCAACACCAAATAAGAAATGCAATAGCTGAAGTCGTGAAGCGTGATTCATATGCCTGTTGATCTGAAGACATACCTGACGTGTAGAGATTTTGTTATTTGCGATGATCCCTTTAAACAATTTAAAGGCATGATTCGCACGTTCTTTACCATACATCCCAATAAAAGAAGACCTTACAAAGTCAAGTTCCCTTTTGTCTACATCGCCATCAGATTTAATGACTATTGCGGCCAACACCAATAAACTAATTTCAAAATCACCTGATTGAGTAGATTGCTGCCTTCCGCCTTTCTTGTTCATGTCAAGAAGCTCAGTCTCTGAGAATTCATCTACAAAACTACCAAGAACAAAACCAAGGATACCTCCAATCGGTCCTGCAAATGTCCATCCCAGACCCGCTCCGAGCCATTTCGAAAAATTTGCCATATATAATCGTTAAAAGGACAAATATACATGTATGCCCACATTTTTAATCGATTACAAGCTTAATATTTTGTGAAATATGTTCTGAAAAGACATTCTTGATCATTTTAAAATTTATTTAATCTGGTTTTAGTGACTATTGCTTTAAGGCCTGATAGCAAAAAAATTCTTGATTAGCTTTTTGTTTTATTGACCTAGACGAAGATCTCATTTAACTACGCTCCTGGCTTGAAAATATCTTTTCATTGCTTATCTTTGCACTCGATTATTTAACTAATAAAAATAAAATTATGTACCCAGAAGAATTGGTAAAACCAATGCGTCAGGAATTAGTGACTGCAGGTTTTGAAGAATTATATACAGCAGGTGATGTAGAAACTGCATTGCAAAAGGGAGGAACAACTTTGGTTATGGTGAATTCAGTTTGTGGTTGTGCCGCCGGAACAGCCAGACCAGGAGCTATTGCTTCCTTACAATTGGACAAAAGTCCTGATCATTTAACCACCGTATTTGCAGGTGTTGATGTTGATTCAACAAACAAGGCAAGAGAAATGATGATTCCATTTCCTCCTTCATCTCCATCAATTGCATTGTTTAAAGATGGACAATTGGTTCATATGCTTGAAAGACATCATATTGAAGGTAGATCTGCAGATATGATCGCTGCGAATCTCGCCGGTGCTTATGACGAATTCTGTTAATTGATATCATGAAGGTATTTTTCTCTTTACTGGCCTTTTTAGTGATTTACTGTGATGATTCAGGTGATATAAACCAACAAGAAACTGAAAAAGCTGTAATTGATGATCTCAAAGTTGAGATTCAAGGTTTAGCTGGCAACTCGGTTTGCTCTGACGAAAACAAGTGTTTTTATGTAGGAATCGGTGCAAAGCCATGTGGTGGATTCTGGGAATATATTATTTACTCAGACTCTATTGATGTTGTTACTTTTCTGAGTAAAATTGAAACACTCAGTGAATTGGAAAAAGCATATAACGAAAAATACAGCATTCAGTCGGATTGTTTTGTGGCAATGCCGCCAAGCAGTATGAGCTGTGAAGATGGAAAATGTACCGGAGTCTTTCCGTAAAAAATTAGCTTAAAAATTATTATGAAAACCTCTTTTTATCAAGAGGTTTTTTTATTTTGCATTATGGATAAAAAAGAAATCATCTCACTTACTATATCTTTTGTAAAAGAGACTCTTGACGGGGCTGAGGGTGGTCATGACTGGTTTCATATTGAACGAGTTTACAACAATGCCAAACTCATTGCAAAGGGAGAAAGTGTTGATCTCTTTATCGTCGAATTGGGAGCACTTTTACATGATATTGCCGATGCTAAATTTCACAATGGAGATGAAACTATCGGGCCCAAAAAAGCTGCGTCTTTTCTAAAAAGTCTAAATATTGAGGAAGAGCTTATCAATCATATTGTAAATATTATTCATCATGTTTCTTTTAAAACAAGTCTTGACCCGAACAGTGCCAATAAATTTCAATCTAATGAGCTCAGTGTCATTCAAGATGCGGATAGATTAGATGCAATTGGGGCTATTGGCATCGCCAGAGCATTTAATTATGGTGGTTTTAAAAATCGCTCCTTATATGATCCATTGATTGCCCCAAACATTGACCAGGACAAAGAAACTTACAAAAACAGTACGGCTCCTACAATCAATCATTTCTACGAAAAATTATTGTTACTGAAAGACAAAATGAATACCATAACAGGTCGAAAAATAGCCGAAAAAAGACATCGGTTTATGGAACAATACCTCGAGCAATTCTACGATGAGTGGAATGGAAAAGCGTGATTTTTGGCTGTTTTATTCGATACAAAAATTAGAAATTAGGCTTCCTTTTTTCTAAAAACGCACTGGTTCCTTCTTCAAAGTCTTCTGTACCAAAACAATTTCCAAAGGCGTCAATTTCAATTTCAAATCCATTTACTGATTCGTCATAATTCGCATTTACAGCTTGTATTGCAGCTCCAATGGCCGATGGGGAATTTCTGGCGATTTTCTTGGCAAGATCTTCACAAAATGAAAGCAATTCTTCCTGAGACACAACATGATTTACCAATCCATATGAATTTGCCTGATCTGCATTAATCATGCCTCCTGTTGTAATCATCTCGAGAGCCCTTCCCTTACCAACCAACTGCGGAAGTCTTTGTGTTCCGCCATATCCAGGAATCAAACCTAAAGAAACCTCAGGTAATCCCATTCTAGCATTATCACTTGCTACTCTGATATGACAAGCCATGGCCAACTCTAATCCTCCACCTAAAGCAAATCCATTGACAGCAGCAATTACAGGGGTTGAAAGTTTTGATACCAGGTCAAAAAGATTCTTCTGTCCTTTAGCCGCTAAAATTTTTGCCTGACCGGAATCAAAATCTGCAAATTCCGAAATATCGGCACCAGCTACAAAAGCCTTTTCACCACTTCCGGTAATGATTATGGCACGAATATCTTTATCCTCTTCTAAAGAAACAAAGGCTTCGTGCAGCTCTTGAATTGTGGCTTTGTTCAAAGCATTCAATTTATTGGGGCGATCTATGGTGATAAAACCTAAATGGCCCTCGTGCTCTGCAATAATATTTTGATATGACATAACTGATTAAATATTTTATTCTTTGGGTAAAACTACCGAAAAAACGGTCTTTTCATTAACTCCGGATTCAAACTTGATTTTACCATTGTAGGCCTCAACAATGTTTTTCACCATCGGAAGTCCTAGACCCATACCACTTGATTTGGTCGTGAATTTGGGTTCAAATATTTTAGAGACATCTTCTTTGTTAATCCCTTTCCCATTGTCTTCCACTTGAATGCACACACTTTTCTTTTTTTCAAATACACGCACTTTTATGTATGGACTTTCGCTTTTTTCTAAGGCATGAATTGCATTTGTGACCAAATTAGTGATAATTCGAGTCAATTGAATTTTGTCCACTTTGGCAATAATTTCATCTTTTTCAGGCTGGTATTCAATATATGATTCATGAAATATATCCAGTGATTTTTTCACCTCCTCAACAACATTCATTCTTTCTTTGTTTTCACTCGGCATTTCGGCAAAATTTGAGAAGGCTGAGGCAATCTCACTCATGATATCGATCTGCTGAATCAAAGACTCACAAAATTCATGCATTTTTGACTGAATCTCCGGATCCTTTTGATCGAAATTATGATCAAAACTCTGAACTGTAAGTCGCATTGGTGTGAGCGGATTCTTAATTTCATGCGCTACCTGTTTAGCCATTTCTCTCCAGGCATGCTTTCTTTCACTTTGGGCCAGTTTTACCGCTGAATCCTCTATCTCATCAATCATACTGTTGTATGCATCTACAAGGTTGGTGATCTCGAAACTTGCATCAGTAAGGATGATCTTCTCATTTGAACGATCTACAGTTGTTTGCCGCATTTTCCTACTTACATTCTCCAATGATTTTGTAATGTACTTTGACAGAAAGTAAGCCAAAACTATCGCAATGAAAAGAATCAAAAGATAGACAATAGCCAATCTTTGTAAAAACTCTTTCAATTCCTTGTCCTGGAGGGTATTATCCTGAAGGTATGGAACTCCAATGATTCCTATTGGCTGATTATATGATCCTAATAAATAGGAATAGGAAGATTTAAACTTGTTACCGTCTGTTGCCGTCTTTTGGACAACTAGCCGATGATCAGGATTAAAAATAATCAACTGCATAATGTCTTTAGACAAATTTGTTTCAGTTGTATCGGTGACATTTTCAACATAGGAGCTTCTCAACAATCCTCCACTTTGATCATAAATATTTATATCCAGATTATGGATGTCTGAAATCTCATTGAGCTTTTTCTCCAGAATGCTCGGAAGTAGAATTGTTTCAAACTCTTTAATAGTATCACGAGTCAACTCATAAGTGATGGCGGCTTTAATGGCCTCCTCTTTTCTTTCGAGTCGCTTGTTATGATACTCTTCAGCCTGTTCATTATACTGATATATCGTAACCGCCGCGATAAGAATTGAGGCAATAACAACTATAAAGATCATGGCGATAAAGATCCTTGTTCGAAGCGAAAATTTATTGATCGGTGTCATTGCTTTTTCGGTAAAGATACTAAATTCAAAAAAGCATTAAAGGTAGTTTCTTTTAAGATTTTGAAAGTACAAAAAGAAGATTTGAACTGCGCTATTTCAAAATTCTTGAGTAGCTGCAATCTCTAATTTTTTCGAAGTACTAGTAGCTAAATAACAATTGCTATACCTGATTTTAAATATTGATTTCAAATAAACGTCAACTATCAATATAGAATCAATATTTTAAGTTGATTGACCCAGGATATCATCTACAAAATTTGGAATTTCTTTTACCGAATGCTCCTTGATAAATTTAACAAATGCTGATCCGATAATCGCGCCACTTGCATTGTCAGTTGCCTGCTTAAATGTCTCATTATTCGAAATTCCAAATCCTATGATCTGCGGTGTCTTTAGATTAAGATCTCTTATACGCTTAAAATATTGTTGCTGATCCTGATCAAATGAATTCTTGGCTCCTGTTGTACTCGCCGAACTCACCATATAGATGAATCCTTTCGAGATCTTGTCAATATATTTGATCCTTTCATCTGAGGTTTGAGGTGTAATCAAAAACACATTGAATAGTCCGTATTTTTCAAAAATGGGTAAATACTCTTCATGGAAAACATCTACTGGAAGGTCAGGAATGATCAATCCATCAATACCGGTTTCTGAACATTTTTTACAAAAGGCCTCAATTCCATATTGAAGGATAGGATTAAAATAACCCATAATCAGTAAAGGAATTGAAACTTCTTCTCTGATCGGCTTGAGTTGATCAAAAAGTTTTTCAGTGGTCATCCCATTGTTCAAGGCTGCTGTGCTACTTGCCTGAATCGTCGGTCCGTCTGCCAAAGGATCTGAAAAAGGTAGACCTATTTCAATCATATCGACACCTGATGACTCCAATTCCTTAATAACCTTATTGGTATCATTCAAATTTGGATATCCTGCTGTAAAATAAATGGACAATAGTTTTTTAGGATCTTTTCCTTCCAAATCATGTATCTTTAAACTTTTCTCTATTCTATTCATTATTTTTACTTTGATTTGATTCTTTGAATCAATTTAATTCATTTGCTTATTATGTTGCTTACAAATTGAAATAGTCAATATAGGTGTCGAGATCCTTATCTCCTCTTCCCGAAAGATTAATCACAACAATATCATCTTTTTTGAATGTCATTTTGTCGAGTGCCGCCAGTGCGTGAGAAGTTTCGATGGCAGGAATAATTCCTTCCAGTTTAGATAGTTCCAAACCGGCCTGCATGGCTTCATCATCTGTTGCGTTCAAAAATTCAGCTCTTCCTGAAGTAAAAAGGTAGGCATGTTGCGGTCCTACTCCCGGATAATCCAGTCCTGCAGAAATAGAATAGGGCTCAATGATCTGCCCGTCTTCAGTTTGCATCAAAAGCGTCTTACTTCCGTGGATGATCCCTTCTTTTCCCAAAACACTGGTTGCTGCTGATTCTCCTGTGTTGACGCCCTTACCGGAGGCTTCTACGGCAATGAGTTTTACAGATTCCTGATCAAGATAATGGTAAAAGGCACCTGCAGCATTACTGCCACCACCTACACAAGCTATGATATAATCTGGATTTTCAGTGTTCTCTTTTTCCATTAACTGCCATTTCATTTCTTCAGAAATCACAGATTGAAACCTTGCCACCATGTCAGGATAAGGATGAAACCCTACTACTGACCCGATGATGTAGTGTATCTCAACAGGATCATTGATCCAGGCTCTGATCGCTTCGTTTGTGGCATCTTTTAGTGTTTTACTTCCAGAGGTTGCCGCAACCACTTTTGCACCAAGCATTTTCATTCTGGCAACATTAGGTGCTTGTCTGGCAATATCAATTTCACCCATATAGACCGTACATTCCATTCCGGCCAGGGCACAGACAGTTGCCGTAGCAACACCATGCTGACCTGCACCTGTTTCGGCAATAATTCGCTTCTTGCCAAGTCTTTTTGCCAATAAGATCTGACCAATGGTATTATTGATCTTATGTGCTCCGGTATGGTTAAGATCTTCTCTTTTTAGATAGATTTTTGCACCGTGTTTTTCAGACAATCTTTCGGCAAGAAATAATGGTGAGGGCCTGCCAACATAATCTTTTAATAAAGCATGAAATTCCTCTTTAAATGCGGGTTCATTCATGATCTCCAAATAGGAGGCTTGTAAAGTTTCCATATTGGGATATAACATTTCAGGAACATATGAACCTCCAAATATTCCATAATACCCCTTTTCATCTGCGTGATATGACTTCTTCATTTAATATTTTTTTGCTAACTCAATAAACTTCTTTAATTCATGGATCTTTTTCAGACCCGGTTCACTTTCAAATTTACTATTCAAATCCAAAGCGTGACAATATTTTGACGATGGTGACTCTAAAAAAGAAAGTACCCGATCTGCTTCAGTAAGTCCAATTCCTCCACTTAGAAAAAATGGCTTGTCTAAAGGATATTGTTCGAGTAATGTCCAATCAAATAAAGTGCCATTACCTCCTCTTTCCTTTCCTTTTGTATCAAATAAAAAATAATCGCAAACATCCTTATAGGCTGTTAATTGATCAAAATCAAAATGATCAGATACTGCAAAAGCTTTGATAATTTCTAAATTTGGATTATTTGATGCTGTGAGTGCTGCACAAAAAGCAGGAGATTCATCACCATGTAACTGAATTCCCTTTAACTCATGTTTTTGAATAAGGTCCAAAATAACGGACTCCTCTTCATTCACAAAAACACCTGTTTTTTTGATATCCGCACTCAGAGTTGGTATTTCTCCATGAAAATTTCGTTTTGATCCTTGGTAAAATATAAAGCCTAAATAATCGGGCTGCAATGCTGCAACCGACTCAATATTGTCTTTATATTTCATTCCGCAAATCTTAATTTTCATGACCAAGTCCTCTTATAAATTGTGCCGCTGAATTTCCGGGAACTTCTGTTTTCATAAAATTCTCACCTATCAAAAACCCTTTGTATCCGTACTTTTTCAAACTTAAAATAGCATCGACAGAACTGATACCGCTTTCTGAAATTTTCACCTTGTTATCAGGAATGATCTCTGATAATTTTTTACTGGTTTCAAGACTGACTTCAAAAGTTTTTAAGTTTCTATTATTCACACCGACAAGATCCACATGATCAAGCTCAGAACGCTTGAGTTCCTCTTCGTCGTGAACTTCAAGTAATACTTCTAATCCAAGTTCATGAGCCAATTGTGAAAAGACGATCATCTGTTCAGTGCTCAATACTGCCGCGATCAATAAAATTGTATCAGCCCCATATGCCTTGGCTTCATAAATTTGATAAGGATCTATAATAAATTCTTTCCTCAAAAGCGGTATAGTGAGATGATCACGTGCCTGAACCAGATCATCAAGAGATCCTCCAAAATATTTTGTGTCTGTAAGGACTGATATCCCGGATGCTCCGGCCTTTTCATAAGCAGATACTACATCAATGATACTGTCTCTATGATTGATGACCTGTTTAGACGGGCTCCTTCTTTTAAATTCAGCTATGATACCACTTCCGGTCAAAACACTTTTTGACATGGAAATACCTTGCCTTTTGAAAAGTGGTGATTCCAATAAAAAAGATAAGGGAATTAACTTCTGTTTAGAAGCTACTTCCTGCGCTTTATCTTGTATGATTTTATCTAAAATATTCACTGTCCTACTTCCTTTAAATTACTGATTTCATGTAATTGTTTGAATGCTTTCATGGCGTTTTTACTTTCTAATGATTCCTTTGCCATTTCAAACCCTTCTTTATGACTCGTCTTTTTCACCACCGAAATTGCCAGTCCTGCATTGGCACAAACTACATTTTTTTGAGCCTCTGTACCTTCATTATTCAATACTTTTTGAAAGATCTCAGCACTTTGTTTTACGGTTTTCCCACCGTAAATATCCTGTTGTAATATTCGTTCTATACCGAGATCAGAGGGAATCACCATTTTATCCTCTTCATTGGTGATCATTTTTGTTCGATCGGTCAAGGAAATTTCATCATACCCGGCCAGATCGTGCAAAATAGCATAATTCTTATCTGTTGTCTGGTATAAATATCCGTACATTCTGGCGAGCTCTAAATTAAAAACTCCAACAACCTGGTTTTTTGGAAAAGAGGGGTTTACCATCGGACCCAACATATTAAAAAAGGTTTTTACCCCTAATTCTTTTCTGATCGGTGCAACGTTTTTCATCGCAGGGTGAAAAAGAGGTGCATGTAAAACACATATCCCAGCTTTATCAATCGAGTTTTGTAAAAAGGATTCCTCATTCGAAAATCTGATCCCAAGATGTTCTAAAACATTCGATGATCCACATGAAGATGAGACACCATAATTTCCGTGTTTTGCAACTTTTACCCCAGCTCCTGCGGTGACAAATGAAGCCAAAGTTGAAATATTGAAAGTATCTTTTCCATCTCCACCGGTACCACAAAGATCTATGGTATTAAAATCAGATAGATCTATGGGTAAACATAGTTCCAGTAATGCTTCACGAAAACCGTCGAGCTCCTCTACTGAGATACTTCTCATCATATAAACGGTTAAAAAAGAGGCTATTTGACTCGTATTATAGACCCCTTTTGAGATATTGACCAATACATTCTTGGCTTCCTTTTTGGAAATGGTTTCCTGATTGATCAAACGATTTAGTATTTCTTTCATCTTATCCTGCTATTCATTTTAAACTTATGATTCAACCCAGTTTTTTAACATTCTTTTTCCTTCAGGAGTTAAAATAGACTCAGGATGGTATTGTACGGCACGAACATCTTGTTCTACATGCCTTAAGGACATGATCTCTCCGTTTTCATCGACTGATGTCACGATTAACTCAGCAGGCAAATCTTTTGACACAACCCAGGAGTGGTATCTTCCTACCTCTAATTCCATTGGAATATCTTTATAAAGAACCTTGTCTTCATTGACTCTTTTTATCGATGTTGAGACGCCGTGATAAACCTTGTTCAAATTTTCGATGCGACCACCATATACTTCGGCTATAGCCTGTTGACCCAAACAAATTCCTAAGATACTTTTGGTAGAACCGTATCTTTCAATAATCGGTTTTAAGAGTCCTGCTTCATCCGGAATACCAGGGCCGGGTGATAACAAAATCTTATCGAAATCATCAACTTCTTCCAAACTGAGTTTATCATTTCTCTTTACCCTTACCTCACATCCCAGATCCTGCAAATAATGCACCAGATTGTAGGTAAAGGAATCGTAATTATCTATGACTAAAATGTTTTTCATTATCTAAATATTTTCTGCCAGCTCCATGGCTTTTTTCAGAGCACCCAACTTATGATAAACTTCCTGTAACTCGTCTTTTGCCGATGATTTAGACACAATTCCGGCTCCTGCCTGATAATGCAAACGATGATTCTTACTTAAAAAGGACCTGATGATAATAGCATGGTTAAAATTGCCCTTAAAATCCATAAAACCAATGGCTCCACCATAAAAAGTTCTATTGTGCTTCTCGTACTTTTCTATAAGTTGCATGGCCTTGTGTTTTGGAGCTCCCGAAAGCGTTCCTGCCGGAAAGGTATCTGCCACAACCTGAAAGGTGATCGCATCTTTAAATTTTTCTCCAACCACCTTGGAAACCAAATGGATCACATGAGAAAAAAACTGGATTTCCTTATACTTTTCCACTTTTACATGTTTTCCATTTCTACTTAGGTCATTCCTGGCAAGATCAACCAACATGACATGTTCGGCATTCTCTTTTTCATCCTGAGCAAGTGATTTAGCTACCTCCAGATCCTTTTCATCATCACCGGTTCTTTTGAAGGTTCCTGCGATAGGATGAATTTCGGCTTTACCCTCATTCACAACCAGTTGAGCTTCAGGCGAAGACCCAAATATTTTAAAATTTCCATAGTCAAAATAGAATAAGTAAGGAGAGGGATTAACCGATCTCAAGGCCCTGTAGACGTTGAATTCATCTCCTTTAAAACCCTGAGAAAATCTTCTTGAAAGTACCAATTGAAAAACGTCTCCGCGAAAGCAATGTTTTTTTGCCAGTTCAACATGTTCCATAAATTCCTCATCTGACAAGCTTGATTTTTCATCATTGGCATTCTGATAAGTGTAAGAGGCAAAATTCCTGTTCCCGATCAATTGATGGATCTCTTCGATATTATTGCTTTGATCATAAGAATGAGAAAAGATATATGCTTCGTTCTTAAAATGATTGATCGCAATGATATTTTGATAAACTGCATAGTAAATATCCGGAATTTCAAGATCGTCCTGCTTCTTGGCTATTTCTATATCTTCAAAATACTTAACCGCATCATAGCCGATATAACCAAACAAACCGTTGTTTATAAATTTGAATTTTTGATTTTCTGTTTCAAACTTTTGGCTAAACTCATGGATCATTCCAGGAATTTCATGGGCTGTTTTACAATGGGTTGTATCGCTTTTACCATCAGGAAAGGTTTCACTTACAATTTGATCCTTAACAGATATACTGGCTATTGGATTACAACATACATAAGAAAAACTGTTTTCATTACCATGATAATCAGAACTTTCCAACAAAATACTATTTGGAAAGGTATCTCTGATCTTCAAATAAATACTCACAGGAGTAATGGTGTCTGCCAGAATTTTCTTGTAATTGGTATGTAATTTATATTTCATTGAATTCGGGTTAAAAAAAAAGGCTTGTCGTGAAGACAAGCCTAATCAATATTTTTATATACAGGTTACTACTTCACAAATTTCTTGTTTTGTAAAGACCACCACCACGTATTTATTGTATTATTTCTCATTTTGATGTAGCAAATTTATGAACTTTTTTTAATATTCAAAAATAATATGAATTATTTATAAAAATTAATCTTCTTGACTACGATTCTATCAATGTTATTCTGATCAAGGTGCCAATTGCACCGCTTTCCATCCAGTCCCGTCATGGAAAAATAAAGTCCCTGCATTACTTACATATAAATCCCCTAAAGTTCCGTCATTTGGCTCACTTGATTGAGGATCTAATCTCATAACACCACTGATATGAACTTTTCGTTGAGGATTAGTAGTTCCCACACCCAGGTTTCCTGCCATATAGGAATTGTTTACATTATCAGAATAAAGTGCCCATGCTGTTCCTGCAACATTTGAGAAGGGAGTAGCTAAATACAATGCATAAGAATTACCTCCTACTGTTCCGGTATTTGCCTGACCTCCAATGTATACACCATATCCATCTCCCGTTATCGAACCATCATTTGTTGCGTATAATGAGGCAAGTGATGCTACACCCATAGTTGCACCTGATTTATTCACCAAACTTACATCCATACCTCTACCGGTTGCCATGGTACCTGCGTTGTTTGAATTTTCTATTATTGAACCAGATCCATACGTAATTGTTCCAGAGTTGGCGATTTGAGGATAAGATCCTACAGCTGTCGTTATACTCGCTCCGTTGTTTGGGTTTTGAATGACTCCCTGACTTCCAATTGCATAAACTATGGTACCTGTCGAATTATTTCTTGCTACTCCTACAGTTCCATAAGTCGTTGAAGCTGTTCCTGTACCATCAAATACACCTCTCATTATTGCAGAAGCATTACCCCCATCAGCAGTTGTTAAGTTTTCTACATATAACTTGTGAATAGTCGCGAATGAACTTATACCAATCCCTACTCTTCCACCAAAATAAGCAATATCTGCTGCAGCTCCATCTATAAACTTACCTTCTCCTGGTTTATCTTCAATCCAAGCTCCATCAATATAGGACCAGTAAGATTTTGTATCTGTATCAAAAACCATCAAACTGCTTGCCGGATTGGCAATAGCAGTTCTTTGTGCTGTTGTCATTCTGGGCATAAGTAAACCCTTATCTGTTGCTGTTACATCCAAAGCCGCTGAGGCATCCGGCATACTTGTTCCAATTCCTACCTGACCCGCAGCGCTTAAACTAAAAGCGATACTAAACACCAAGACTGTTATAATTTTATTCATGATCAATTGATTATTATTCGATTATTATTTTCTTTACACCCTGTTTACCTTCATGTTCAAATTTGACAAAATACAAGCCACTTTTCAAATTTGATTTTGGAAGATTCCCTTGACCAAGATAAAGGTCTACTTTATCAAAATGCTTCATTAATCTTCCATTGATATCATAAATTGATACATTAAGGTCAACTATGTCTCCTGAAGTCACAAACCTGACGTTTTCTTCCTCAGATTTCACGGGGTTGGACAACAGACTTATTCCTGTTGTTAAAAAAAGATCATTTAAGGATAAGACTACCTGATGGTCGATTCCAAAGGTATATTGACCGTAAGTACTCAAATCAACAGGATTATTAGGGTCACTTGTTACATTACCTTCGAGTAGATCTCCTGTTACGGTATATGAACTAGATGCACTGATCAGGTCCCAAACTCCTCCGCTAAGCCCTACAATTGAAACGGAACTTAATGATCCTCCGTTATTATTAACGAGAGAAGTGATATCACTGTCTTCATTCCATGGTATTGTCACCACTGCATTTCCAGTAAGCTCCCAAAATTCAACATTCGATACGGCATCAACATCAGTACCGTTGGAGCCGCTTCCTGGTGCTGTGTTTGAATATTTTGCAGTTGCATCACCTGTATGTTCTAAATTTACAGGAGCATAAACTCCATTGTCACCTACCGGCAATTTGGTATTTCCCGAACCA
>JAAESS010000217.1 GCA_024229195.1 Flavobacteriales bacterium
CCCGCAATGATCGCATGCTCCGGACATACATCAACACAGGCAGGTGCTCGACCTACTTCAACTCTGTGGGCACAATAATTACATTTTGCTGCTGTATTGTTATCGGGATCAATATAAAGGGCATCATAAGGACAGGCTTGCATACATGATTTACATCCGATGCAACGGTTATTGTCAAAATCGACAATACCATCATCTCTCGTATATAAGGCCTCTACAGGACAAATTTCTACACAGGGAGCATCGGTACAATGGTTGCACCTCATCACCGAGAAGATTCTTCTTGTGTTGGGAAATACTCCTTTTTCGACTTGTTTTACATAGGTTCTGTTGACTCCTACAGGTACGTCGTGTTCACTTTTACAGGCAGTGGTACACGCATGACAACCGATACATTTTCTGTTGTCAATTATAAATCCATATTTCATATTCGAAATAGCTTCGTATTAATGAGAATTCCTTTTTATTCAGATATTAAAGAAAAAGTACTGGAATTTTACAAAGATCTTTCCGGTACTAACTCTCAAATTTAATGAAAAGCCTGTTTAAGGCTGTAACATTAGTTACTTAAAGTTAAGCATTGTAACTAAATTTGAGCTAGGTTTAGGATTAATTTTTTCAACTGACAGGTATTGGTTATTTTTGTCAAAAAGCACCGATGAAAATTAAGACTCTTTTTTTTGGAATGTCCAGAGATCTAGCTGAACAAAGCGCTGCAACAATTGAGTTGAGTGAGGGAACAACAGTCGGTTTGTTTCGGGAACAATTGGCGAAAAAGTATCCAAAGTTTAAAGAAATGGACTCCTTTGCCATCGCAGTGAATGAATCTTACGCTGAAGAAGGGTTTATTTTGTCAGATAATGATACAGTTGCTGTTATTCCTCCGGTGAGCGGAGGTTAGTTTATTTATGGAAGACAAGATTTTTATAAAGTTAATTGAAGGTGATTTATCCCTTACTGAATGCTACGAATTTGTTCAGGATGCAGGCTGTGGCGGATTGGCTCTTTTTGTGGGAACGGTTAGAAATAACACAAAAGGGAAAGAAGTCTTAAAGTTGGAATTTTCTGCCTACCAACCAATGGCCATTAAAGAAATGAATCTTATCGCTCAAAAAACCATTGAAAAATTCAAGGTTGAAAAGATTGCTATTCATCATGTCGTCGGAAATCTTGGTATTGGAGAGGTGCCGGTTATCATCGCTGTTTCTTCTGCTCATAGGCAAGCTGCTTTTCAGGCTTGTCAATTCGCAATTGATACCTTAAAAGAAACAGTTCCTATCTGGAAAAAAGAATTTTTTGAGGATGGTGAAATTTGGGTAAATGCGCATCCCTGATCAAATAATCTCCATTTTTTTTAAGAGAAAAGACGCATTCATATTGGTGCAGATTCCGTCTTTTAGTTTATAATCAAAATAGAGCTCCTCGTTGTTGATTTTTGCATCAAAGTATTGGTTGTGAATCTGAGGATAGATTTTTTCTATTTCACAGAGACTTAAATCATGAGTGGCAATGATGCCGGCTGATCCGGATTTTACCAACTTTTCAACGAATTTCCTTGATCCCACAGCTTTATCCTTGCTGTTGGTCCCTTTTAAAATCTCATCGAGAATGATAAAGTATTTCTCTTTGGCCATTTCTTCTACAATGAATCGTAAACGCATTATTTCAGCATAGAAATAGGAACTTTCTTCTGCAAGCGAGTCAGCAGTTCTCATACTGGTAATCAACTTAATTGGGGAATATTTTATGCTTTTTGCACAAACAGGTAAACCCGAATTTGCCATGACAAGTCCGAGTGATATTGTTCTCAGGAAAGTACTCTTTCCGGCCATATTTGCTCCGGTGATGATGTGAAAATCGTTTTTATTAATGATAAAGTCGTTATCTACGCGAAGTTTTTTGTCTAAAATAGGATGTCCAAGTGCAATTGTATTTAGAATATCCTCACTTTGAACAATCTCTGGAAAATGATGCTCCGGATGGTTGTATGCATAATTGGATAAAGATATTTGTGCATCGAAATAAGCAATTACCTCAAACCAGTCTTGCACCTGATGTTGATAAGCTTCTACCCATTTATCTATTTTTGATGTTTGACGAATATCCCAAAGGAAAAAACCATTTCCTAGTATACCAAAAAGCATGTTATTTCTTTGATCAAAAGCATCGAGTATTTTTGAAAACTCCTTAAAAATAACCGAAGCTTTCTTATCTGAAGACCTGATCTTGTCTTTATGCTCTTTGCCTAATGCAGAACTGATAGGGAGGTCTTCAATTTCTTTCAACAAACTATGGTATTGCTTAAACGTATCTTTTACCTGACCGGCATCAACATAGAGATGATTAATTTTCTTAAAAAAAGGAGAATTGATAGCGAGCCCAATAAAAAACCAGACAAGCAGTAAATAAAATGAAACTAAATTAAATACAAGCAGGGTGAAAAAAACAAAAGAAAGTACAGAAAAAAGAAAGGGGAGGTATGTCATTATTGAAGGAAGAAATGACTTGTAAGTCTTTATCCACGAAATAATGGTTTTATGATCGACCTCAACTTTTACCATATTGGCTAATGCCAGGAATTTTTGCCTCCAGGAAACTTTTTGAGATAATTCTTTGATGACTTCCTGTCTTTGAATAATGTGATCAGGATTATTTTCCAAAAGAACTTGTGCAAGGGTCTCTGAACCTGAACCGGTAGCGGTTCTATTCATATACTGAAAAAAAGAACCCTTTCCGAATAAATCAATGTCATTGCTGTAAAAATGGTGATCATCAATAAATTCAGACCCTTTTGGTAGATCAAGATATTCACCATTTAAAGCATTTATTTCAATAGTGTTGATACTGATCAGTTGTTCGCATAGTTCCTTCTCAGAGGTTAGGTTTTGATATGTTAAAACCAAAAACACAAAACCGATCAAAGAAGCAATGATCAGACTGACAAAAAGAGCTTTGTTTTCGAATGTAAAATAAGTGGCAATTAAAGTAAAAAGAAATAGACCAATTCTGATCAGACTCACCAGATTTATCTTTCTTTTGAGTAAATCTCTTTTTATTTCGAATCGTTTTTTTTCCTGATGATAGAATGCAATAAGTTCAGTCATGCTGATAAAACATTTTAATGTAAATGAAAAAATTAGAGCGCTTAATAATGATCGATACCTTCTTTTAAACTATACACCTCAGCTTGAGGGTATATTTCTTTGATTTTTTTGGTAGCAGTATAACTTGAAATTCCCTTATGGCAGATCACTACTATTTTTTTATCTATTATTGATTCAAGATTGGATGGATCTAGTTGGGAAAGAGGCATTTTTAAGTCAATTGAAAAAGGATATGTCCGAGGTTCATTTTCAATCACTGAAATGATTTTCACATTCTGATCTGTAATTTGTTTTTTCAATTCCTGTGCTGCTATGAGCAAAGATTCCTCCTGTAACTGGCATCGGGCATCAAAATAAAGATCATCATTAAAAATAGCCTCGACTTTCGCTTTGGAAAAATCTGAGCTAAGGTTCATCAAAAACTGAGAATTTTCCATTGAGTTATATATCAAAATCTTATTGATCAATGGTTGCCCTGTTCCTGTTACGATTTTAACTACTTCATTGGCTTGCATCAAACCTATGATTCCAACGATAGGGTTCAAGGTTCCTATTTCTGAGCAGTTGGGTACGTGATTTTTCGGCATTGATGGGAAGGCATCTCGTAAATGAGCACTTCGTTCATGATTAGCGTTAAGATTAAAAACACTTACATAGCCATCATGCTTATATAAGGAGCCATAAACAAGTACTTTATCTTCAATCACGCAATAATCGTTTAGAAGATATTTGGTGGCGAGACTATCCGTGCAGTCAACAATGATTGAGAAAGAATTCAAGTGCTTATTGATATTCGATTTGCTAATGGGTTCCTCTTCATAAGTGATATGCACATACGGACTTGTGTTCTCAATATAGTCGCTAAGAATTTTAGCCTTGGATTTTCCAACCTGATCGGGTCGATAAAAAACTTGTCTGTGCAAATTGCTAAGGTCGATCTTGTCATAATCGATCAAATGAATATGTCCAATTCCGCTTGCAGCTAAATAAACGGCTGCTGCACTTCCTAAACCGCCACAGCCAATGATTACAATTTTTGCCTGATTGATTTTTTCCTGACCAAGTAGCCCAATTTCAGGTAGGGTGGTTTGTCGAATAAATGTTTTTGCTTTTTCAGATTCCATATGTGTACGCAGCTTATTTACCCAGATCTTTTTTTACTGCAGTGAATTCTTCCGGTGTATTTACGTTTGTTATAAAGTCATCAGGCACCTCTACAAGTTTGACATCAGAGTTGATCAGTACCTTTCTCGGGCACGAGATACCCTGGGCCAAAAATTGCAACATAATTGGGTATGCTTTTGGTTCCCATATTGTGATAAGGGGCTCCGGAAACTTTTTGTTTTTACCTTTTAATGCAGTTGCGACTTTACTGGAATCTCTTTCTTCAATTAAGCGTTGAATCAATTTTTCATCTGCATATGGCAAATCTGTTGCCAATACCAGCCATGCTATATTGGGATCATGCTGAAAGGCAGAACAAATTGCTCCAAACGGACCGAGTCCGATTAATTTGTCTTCAATAGTATTATTTTGATCAAGTTTTTGCTCTTTCCTGACAGACAGATAGGTTTTTAAATTTAACTTTTCCAACATCTCCAACGAATAAACACGCTGCGACTTTCCAAAATAGTCTAACAAGCCCTTATCTTTTCCCATCCTGACGCTTTCACCTCCCGCAAGAACCAGTCCGCAAAGAGTTGCAGTATTGGCCTCGATCAATTTTAACACATGTGCACTGATTTTATCTATATCATGAATTGAATAGACTTCTAGGCGTTCTATATCAGGATGCTTTTCCTTAAGACAATCAAAAATTATGGATTTGTGATTTAAATTGATCAAGAAGGCGATATTGTCGAGCTGATCAATTCTTTTAAGAATAGAAGCTTCTTTTTCTGAATCTAAAATCAGGATCTGTTGTTTTCCGGGATAGTGATTTCCATTGATAAAAGCCAGATCGTATGAAGCCAGCAAAGACTTATCTGTATAAGGATTCATATGATAATTCCCGTGATTTTTTAAATCTCCGGAATGATGAAATGTAAACTCATCATATGATGGAGCTAAGGTCTCTTTATCATGAGATGCATCTGCATATGCAATCTTATATTTATGACTGATCTTTAATGAAACTTCCTTGACCAATTCTTTGATGATAGAACATTTAGTTCCAAGTATCGCCAATTCGAAGGGGGCCATCTGACCAAAATTTCGTCTTGTTAGCTTTGCATGCTTTTGATGTTTTTTCATAATTGTGTGCGAAAAAGAGGGCTTGTTATTGATAATATTCAACAGCTAAAATACTTAATATCGATCAACTTAGAAACTCGAATAACAATCTTTAAACTTTGGTCTCAAACATAGCATAAAATTTTTATTTTTTTCGCAACTTTATATGTCAACAAAGAATTATTAAACATATTTCCCCCAATATGAAAACTTCATGTAAAATCTTTGTTTTTTTTACTTTATCCTGTTTTGGGTTGGCTTGATATTTCTGGTCAACCACCTCCGAATTGAATTTTTAACGCTCTATAAACTCAATCATTTGTTTTAAGATTTTGGGGACTAAGTTTATTTAGAAATTTAAAAATTTGAATTATGAAAAAAACCTTAATGGCATTTTGGATCATCGGTATATGTCTGAGCTTTTCATCTTGTGATGAAGATGATTTGGCTGGCATAATTCCTGAGTTTTCAGTTGGTGTTGAACAAACTGAAAATATTCCAGTTCATATCGATCAGACCGATGGTGAATGGGCGACGTTTAATTTCAAAAATACCTTAACTATAAATAATAAGGACACTAAAGACTATATCAATAAGATCAAAGATGTAGAAATTAAAAAATTGATGTATAAAGTAATTAATTTTAGTGGAGATCCTTTAGGAGAAGTTCAGGGAACTTTAATGGTGGCGAATGAAATTTCTTTAGAGAATTCCTTTGTTGTAAAGAAAGCGGCAGACGATCAAATTATTTATGAAATAACAGAAGTAGCAGAACTGAACAGGATTGAAAACGCGCTTAAAACGGGTCAAACTGTAAACGTAATTTATAAGGGAAGTACTTTATGTAATGCCGGTGACATGGACTTTACAATTGAGATCAATCTTGTCACAGCGGTCAAAATTAAGCCTTAGATGAAAAATGCTGAATTAATTTTGAGTTAGTAAGAGGTATCATGAAATGATATCAATTCAGTAAGACCAGCAGAGGAAACTTTGCTGGTTATTTTTTGCCATTATATATTCAAAATATCACTTTTACCCCCTGTTTTTTTGAGTACCATAAGCTCTTGAATGATCATTTTTTGAGAAATAGCTTTACACATATCATATACAGTTAATGCAGCTATACTGGCACCTGTCAAGGCTTCCATTTCAACCCCTGTTTTCCCCTCCATTTCAATGGTACATAAAATTTGAATTGCTTCCTTGTCTAAAAACTGAATATCAATATCAATGCCGTCTAGAGGTAATGGATGACACATAGGAATCAAGTCCGAAGTTTTTTTGACCGCCTGAACTCCTGCGATAATGGCCGTTTGAAAAACAGGTCCTTTTTTAGTATGAATTTCAGAACCGTTCAATAATTCAACAATCTCTTTTCCCAAAAACATATTTGCCCTTGCTACGGCAGTTCGTTTGGTAATTTTTTTGTCAATAACATTGACCATTTTTGGTTTATTATCTTTATCGATATGTGAAAATTTATTCAAATCTAAGTTTTTTTATCTGTACTGAATTAGCGGAAATACATCTCCTTTTTTAAATTCGGTCCTGTTAGAGGGCAATTCTAAGAAGCCATCATTATTGGTTAAATTTGCCAAGTCTCCAGAGCCGTTTCCTACAGTCGGAAATGCGATAAGTCGCCCTTCTTTATTGATGATTTTAACCTGCAGAAAATATGTAAGCTCAGGTTTAAAATTAAAATCTACACCTAAAACAGCAAAGCTGTGCGATTCAGGATCTAAACGGAGACTTTTATGCAACCATGGGACAAAATATTTAAGACAACTTACAAATGTTGACACCGGGTTACCCGGATAGGCAAAAATCGTTGTTTGATCTTTTTTCCCAAACCAAAAAGGCTTGCCAGGCCTTTGACGAACTTTGTGAAACTGTTTGATCACTCCAAGTTCGTTAAGAATTTCAGGTAAAAAATCAAATTTACCTTTACTTACCGCTCCGCTAAACATCAGTACATCATATTTTGTCAGGAGCGTATCAATTTTATTCCTTAATTGTTCTTTA
>JAAESS010000218.1 GCA_024229195.1 Flavobacteriales bacterium
CTTGGTGGGGTACTTATTCATCATCAAGAAAAAGAAGATAAATTAAAAAGCAAAAAGGCTGATAAGTAAAAATACTTATCAGCCTTTTCTAATTTGGTGGCCCCTCCCAGATTTGAACTGGGGACCGAACGATTATGAGTCCGAAAAGATTCATTTCCATAAGCGTTCATTGTTATGTAAAATTCATTGTAATCAATGATTTATTTTCATTTTTGCATTTCATTGCGTTTCATAAAATGTTACTCAAATTCCCTCTTGTCTGACCCATTATCTGACCAAAAATAAGTGTTTCTGGATTCAGGTGATATTTTGTCAACATGGTTTTTAGCTAGTATCTCATTATATCTTTTTCAAATTGACGGTACTTTTGCTGAAAACAACAAGGGAAATTTAACGATGTTAACAGCAACCCAAATTCAATCCGCTGTAAATAAGTCTTCATCTTACTATCTATGGGATCAATCAGGTCAAAGAGGAACTGGAAGGCTAGGCGTGAAAGTTTTGCCTTCGGGTAAAAAGCAATTTGTTTTTCGTTATTATCAACAAAGAAAAGAGAAGTTCATCTCTCTGGGTTTATTTAGATCTCGCACTAATGGCATGACCTTAGTTGAAGCAAGAGAAAAAATGCAGGAATTTTCGGACTTATTAATGCAAGGTAAAGATCCTAAACAACATATCGAGCAACTAGCGATTGAAGAGAAAAAGATTGAAGATGAGCATAATGATAAGGGGACATTAAAAGAGCTTTTTCATAGTTATACTGAGCGGATGAAAATTGATGGTAAACGTACTTATAAAGCGGTATTAGTTAGCTTAGAAAAAGAGTTTTATCCGTATATCTCACCAGAAACAAAAGCTTGTGATGTGACAACAAATCAAATCAAATTTGTGATCAGTAAAATTATTCAACGTGGTGGTGAGACGGTAAGTAACCGTGTTCGCAGCTATATTATGGCAGCATTCAATCATGGTATGAAGTTTGATAATGATCCTCGATATTTTTCATTACATTCAACATTTGATATTAAATTTAATCCTGTGAATCCTATTCCCAGGCAAAAAAATGCTGAGCGAGTAGGCGAACGCTTTTTAGATTGGGATGAATTAAAGAGATTTCTGGTTGATTTAAATAGTGATTATGGTTCTTTTAATATGGGGAAAGATTTCCGCAATTTAGCTCAACTATGTATTTATCTCGGGGGGCAGCGTCCATATGAAATCATTACGCTGTCATGGTCCAATGTAAATTGGAAAGAGAGATTTATTATTATTGAACGAGGATTATCAAAAAATAATCGGGAGCATACGGTGCCGTTAAATGAATTGGCATATCAAGCTTTACTTAATCAATATGAGTTAAGTGGGGATGGTAAATATATGTTTCCCAATCCTAATGATGCAACTCGTCATGCACTTACCTGCTCATTTGGTCGCTCAATAACTCGTTATCGTGAAGAAAAACAGATGGCACATTTTTCGCCAAGAGACTTGAGACGTACATGTAAAACACTGATGGGAGCCTGTCGGATCGATAAGCAAACACGAGACAGGTTACAAAACCATGCGTTACAAGATGTAAGTTCTAAGCACTATGACAGATATGATTACTTTGATGAGAAACTGGAAGCGCTCATTATTTGGAATGACAAACTAAAGGATCTGATCGATTACAAACCGCCATCACTTGCGCTAGTACCGTCATTGTCACTAGGGAAGGTAACTCTAACATTAGCGAAGTAATATTGTTGATTGAAAGCCCTATTGGGCTTTCATTTTATATCTTTCTCTAGGCTCATTTATTTTGTATTAAATTTTAGATGCTGATTATTGATATAGCTCTTTAATAGCATGACCGATCCTAAACAGAGGTGAAATACCAGTCTATTAGGTATAAACCACTCTCTTGTTCTTGGTATCAGATAAAACAACGATGTGAAATTAGCAGTAAGGTACAGAAGTAAGTAAGACCGCGATTTGGTTCTAGATCAGAGATAGGCATCATACTTTAGAAACAACGATGAACATAACGTGCAATATAGATCTTATTATTTGATTTAAAAGTAATTTATCTAAAACTGAAGGAGTATCGTTCTTTAATTGCATGACGGATCCTAAACAGAGTCACTTGGTGGACTACAATACCAGCCTATTATGTATAAACCACTCTCTTGTTCTTGGTATCAGAGAAAACAACGATGTGAAATTAGCAGTAAGGTACAGAAGTAAGTAAGACCGCGATTTGGTTCTAGATCAGAGATAGGCATCATACTTTAGAAACAACGATGTACATAACGTGAAATATAGAACTTATTATTTGATTTAAAAGCAATTTATCTGAAACTGAAAGAGTATCGCTCTTTAATTTCATGACCGATCATAAACGAATATGTCACTTGATGAGCTGCACTACCAATCTATTAGTTATAAACCACGTCTTCTTCTGCCAAGTTTGGCACATCGTCTGCCAGGTTTGGCACATCGTCTGCCAGGTTTGGCACATCGTCTGCCAGGTTTGGCACATCGTCTGCCAGGTTTGGCACATCGTCTGCCAGGTTTGGCACATCGTCTGCCAGGTTTGGCAC
>JAAESS010000219.1 GCA_024229195.1 Flavobacteriales bacterium
ATATTTCATATTAATATATTCCTTACCATAATTACCTGCCTTTATATAGACCACATCACCTGCCCTGGCTTTTGAAGCTGCGTATGTTATGGTTTTCCAAGCGTTTGACTTACTCGTTCCTGACTTGCTATTACTACCTCTAGTACTTACGTAATAGACCTTGCCATTATAAGAAGGTTCAGGAATATTATTCTCAACATGCTGAAGGGTAAATGGTTGCAGATCTTTACTTTTTGTACTTTCCAGATTACTTCCTCCACTATATCTTACGGTGATATTGCTCCAATAATTCAAAGAAGAAGATAGTTTCAAATAATGTCCTGTAGTTTTTCCGGAATTAATGCTAATTCCTGAAACTGAATTACTTGATAATTTAAATCCTTTGTAGCTTGACCCCTTTAATGGTTCAGTACTGTCAAAATAAATTCTGTTTTTTGAACTACTTTTGACCCTAAAATTACCCAATTGAGGAGCAATATTCTGGGCTAGTATTGAAAAATTCAATAACAGTGTAATAACTAGTAAAAATTTTTTCATTTCATTAAAATTTATTCATACTTTTTCACTTCAAAAAAGAAAATTATCTTTCTTTTCTGTTCTTCTACATAAATACGAGGGAGAAAAACTACTAGATTTAAGTGTTTGTAAATCAAAGCCTTTTAAAAATCAAGCAATTTATTTAACGCTAAATTATTTCTGAAATCTGAAGATATTCTAAAGAACTAATCAGAATTATAAAGAGGTAATTAAAGGATATAACAGAGTCAAAAAGCAAGTGTGAATCTGACAAATTCATGAATCCAAAACAACAGATTAATTAAACAAACTATTAATTTATTGAGACATTCATAAAACATGCTAGCTGTTAACAATTTAAAATAGTTATTAACAAGTGATTTTAAATATTAATAAAGAGTTATTATTGCTTATTGTTGATCCTACATCAAAAAAACCTCCGCCATCATGCACCTTGCACTACCGCCACCGCAGATCTCAATTGTACTCAAATCACTCGACAAAATAGTTGCTTCCGCTGCGAGTAATTTGATTTGATCTGAACTCAGGCTATCATAAGCCGATTGACTCATGACAGTGATCGGATTGTTATCGGTATCTGTCACTTGAAGCATGTTTCCTGCAAAATGCTCTACTTGATCTTCGGTGATCTCAAAAATCTGTTTACCGCTTTCAATCACGTGCTGGATAAAGTTTTTTCTTTCCTTTTTATCATCGATGGCGTCCAGGCAAACGACGACATAATTCAGGGTTACCGCCATCATCACATTGGTATGATAGATCAATTCTCGTTTGCCGTTGACAGTCTGATATGCTCTGAAAATTACCGGAGTATATTCAAAATCCTCACAAAATTCAATAAATAGATTTTCATCAGCTCTGGATGACAAAGCACAATAGGCTATTCTTTTAGCGCGATCCAAGACCATACTTCCTGTAGCCTCTAAGAAAACGTTCTCATTTTCTGCTGAGGAATAATCGACAATCTCGTTAATTTCAAAACCTTTCTCTTCCAGTATATTAAATATATCTTCTCGTCTTTCTAATCTTCGGTTTTCAGCAAACATAGGAAATATACCGACCTGACCAGAATTGTGAAATGAAATCCAATTATTAGGAAAAATTGAGTCAGGAGTGCTGGGCTCAAGTGTATCATCAATTGTAATAACATTGACGCCAGCCTCTCTAAGCTTGGTCACAAAAGTATCAAATTCTTCAACAGCTTTTGACTGAACTGCTTTAGCGGATAGACCACTGGCTTCATGCTGATAGTAATTGTTAACAGCAGTTTGCTCATTCATTCTAAACGCAACCGGCCTGATCATCAATATTGTATTCGTAAGTTGTTTCATATAAATTATACGAGTATTCGGATTTTAATCCTCAAAAAATTAAAATTTTACAATCTAATCTCTAATTAAAGGTAAGGTGGAACATCTTAGTAAGCCTTCCTGTTTTCCAATTTCAGCATAAGGGATTTCTTCCACAATAAAGCCTTGCTCTCTCAACCAATTATTTAATCTGGTAAAACCTTTTTCTGAAACGATCACATTTTCTGATATTGAAAAAATATTAGAATTCATTTCATACATCTCTTCTTTGGTAATTTCAAAAATATTCTCTTTTCCAAAATAATTCACAAGGAACTGGTATTCCTCTTCAATTAAGAATCCATTTTTATGTAAAATAGCTTTGTCCTTTCCTATGGGTTGAAAACAGCAATCCAAATGCAAGGCATTATTCTTAGCGTCAGTATTAGACTTTCTCAGCTCAAAGGCCATAACTTTTTTCTCTGGAAATAGTTCCTTTAAGAACATTACTGCTTCCTGATTGGTGCGTGCCGTTATATAATCTGGATAATCTTCTCCGGTATAAACCCCCACAAAAATATAATCATTCCAGGGCATAACATCGCCGCCTTCCACATGTACCTCTTCAGGTGGAATGATTCTGTTTTCGGAAGCAACCTGATTGTATACATGATCAATCGCATCCAGTTCTTCAATTCTGTTTGGCAATATATTGGATCGTATAAATTTATCTTCAACCACAAAGGCAATATCTCTAGCGAAGATCTGATTCACATCTTTTAAAATCTGAGGCCTGAATACCTGGACGTCATATTTTTTTAGCACTTTTTCAAACGCACTCATCTCCCCAACCATATCTTCCTCTTTGGGATACGTACCCGCAATAATGTTCTCAACAGATTTTGGATCATAACAATCCTCAATACTTGGTGTCGGTCCGTTTGATACAGCTGTTCCCAGGACAACGGCTCTTAATCTGGAAGTTTCATTTTGAATATGAAGATTCATATAATTGAATTTTTCGCAAAAATAGATAAAAAAAACGCGCGCTGATGAATATTTATCATCAGGGCGCATTAAAATTTATGAACAGTTCAAAAACTGCTAAAAAGGCTTAACCAATTTATCTTTCATCAAAAGGCTTGAACGGTCTTAAAGGCTCTCCTGTGTACAATTGTCTTGGCCTTCCAATTGGTTCATGATTCAAACGCATTTCTCTCCATTGAGCAATCCATCCAGGTAACCTACCAATAGCGAACATGACTGTCATCATTTCTCTTGGGAAACCTAGTGCACGATAAATAATACCTGAATAAAAGTCTACATTAGGATATAATTTTCTTTCAGCAAAGTATTCATCATTCAATGCCACTTCTTCTAAGTGCTTAGCGATTGCTAAAACAGGATCATTGGTACCTAAATCTTCAAACAATTCGTCTGCTGCTTTTTTAATGATTCTGGCTCTAGGATCAAAATTCTTATATACCCTATGTCCAAAGCCCATCAAACGGAATGGATCATTTTTGTCTTTTGCCTTATTGATATATTTTTCAACATCACCACCATCTTTCTGGATATCCTCAAGCATTTCCAACACCGCTTGATTTGCACCTCCATGTAACTTTCCCCAGAGCGCTGAAACTCCCGAAGAAACAGAGGCAAATAATCCAGCCTCAGACGAACCAACAATTCTCACAGTAGATGTAGAACAGTTTTGCTCGTGATCTTCATGCAAAATCAACAGTTCATCCAATGCCTTTACAGCAATCGGATTCATTACATATTTTTCTGTTGGTATCCTGAACATCATCTGCATGATATTCTCCACGTAATCAAGAGAATTATCGCCATAATTGAGCGGGGTACCCAAATTTTTACTGTGGGCCCAAGCAGCGATCACAGGAAACTTACCCATTAATTTTGTAATGGCATCATATACCTGTTGCTCTTTCGTGATATCAACTGTCGCAGGGTTAAAGGCTGTTAAAGCAGAAGTTAAAGAGGAAAGCATTCCCATGGGATGAGCCTTCTTAGGAAAACCATCGATAATATCTTTCATCTCCTCGTTCAATAGTTGATGATACTTGATATCCTTTTCCCATTTAGTAAATTGTTCTTTGGTGGGTAATTCTCCAAAAATGATCATATAAGCAACCTCAAGGAAACTTGCTTTTTTTGTAAGCTCTTCTATGGCATATCCGCGGTGACGCAAAATTCCTTTTTCTCCATCCAGAAAAGTAATTTTACTTTCACAGGATCCGGTATTTTTAAAACCCGAATCTAAGGTGATGATTCCCTTTGTAACTGCTCTTAAGGTTTTAACATTTATGGCAACCTCATTTTCGGTCCCAACAATAATAGGAAATTCGTATTCTTGCCCATTAACAATCAACTTTGCTACTTCTGACATTCGTAATAATGTATTTAAATTTTTATACTTTTTCGTTATGGCGAAAGTACAAAATAACTAGCAATTTTCCTCCTAAATCGGCCTATATTAAATGACAAAAAGCTGAATTTTCATTCAGCTTTTTTTACAAATTTTATTCAAATAATTAACCTACTTTAAAGGCATTCATTTGAGGATAATAAGCAGTGCTATGCAACTCTTCTTCGATTCTTAACAACTGGTTGTATTTGGCCATACGATCACTTCTTGAAGCTGATCCTGTTTTAATCTGACCTGTATTCAAAGCAACAGCAAGATCTGCAATCGTGTTGTCTTCTGTTTCACCAGATCTATGCGACATTACAGAAGTATATCCTGCACTGTGTGCCATATTAACAGCTGCGATAGTTTCAGTTAAAGTTCCGATTTGATTTACTTTGATCAAAATAGAATTAGCGATATCATTTTCGATACCTTTTCCTAAACGCTCAACGTTTGTTACAAAAAGGTCATCACCAACCAATTGAACCTTGTCTCCAATTTTCTCTGTCAAAGATTTCCAACCATCCCAATCATTTTCATCCATTGCATCTTCAATTGAAATAATAGGATATTTAGCAGCCAATTCAGCAATATATACCGCTTGTTCTTCACTGGTTCTTACCACACCTTTATCTCCTTCAAAAATAGTGTAATCGTATTTACCATCCTTGTAAAATTCTGCAGCAGCACAGTCTAAGGCTAACATCACATCATCACCGGCTTTATATCCTGCTTTAGAAATGGCTTTGATAATCGTATCAAGCGCATCCTCTGTACCATCAAATGTAGGAGCGAATCCTCCTTCATCACCAACAGCTGTATTTAATCCACGGTCATGTAATAATTTTTTAAGGTTATGGAAAATCTCACTACCCATTTTAATGGCTTGAGTGAAATTCTTTGCCTTAACAGGCATCACCATAAATTCTTGAAAAGCAATCGGTGCATCAGAATGAGAACCACCGTTTACAATATTCATCATTGGCACAGGAAGCGTATTCGCGCTAACACCTCCAATATATCTGTACAATGGCTGATTCAATTCATTCGCGGCTGCTTTTGCAGCTGCCAAAGAAACTCCTAA
>JAAESS010000220.1 GCA_024229195.1 Flavobacteriales bacterium
GATCCAGTTTTTTTCCTTGCCTTCTGGTGGTGTAGGCCCAAAGTAAAGATCTACTGAACCATCACTGTTTTTTTCAAGATCACTTAGTTCGCTATTTACACTCGGAAAAGGATTGTCTGTTTCAAGCATACTTCTTGTTTGCGGATCATACAATACAATTGACCAAAAGTCTTTTACAGGCGGATTGGCTGGAATTGTGAGTTTATAGTTTTTTGAACCGTCTAAATAATGACCGTCACCGTCTTTATAGGCGCAGGCATATTGTGACCCTACGCCTACCATTTCGATTTCCATGGCCGGCGTAACCGCTGTGGCGATATAATGAAAAAGGGTTCTGCCATCCAGTTCGCGGGCATTATTGGTCTGAAACTGGTAACCGCCTATAAAGGCGATGGTCCAGTAGCTGTCTGGATAGAGATAGACGTCATTATTACGTGGACTAAATGAAATAGATCTTGCCGTGGCGTTACCTACTTTAACAGCATCTTCAAGGATCGCTTTTAATCGTGCATCCGGATTAAATTCTTTACCTTTTTCAATACCAATGGATTTAAATAAACCTAAAATTTGAGGTTCAAATGCCTCTGAAGGCTCATATTGAATGACTTCATTTAACTCTTCATAAAATGTAAAATCATTCGCATGTATCGTATTAAATCGTTTACCTGACCAATCGATAAATTCAGGCTCTGGCGGATTATTTGCCTCACTCAATAGATATATATTGGTATTGGCCTTGATGCTTTCAACCGCTGGTTTTGGATCTCCATTGACTAGGAAACCTCTCCAAAAGATAATGTTTTGGTAAGTAGGTGACTGTACCACATAATAACCGTCAGGAACCTCTCCTTTATAATCTGGTGGTAATACCAGAAATTTACCACCCTTTCCTTTGTCTGGGCCTGCATTTCCTAGATCTGTCACATACCTGAAATACATGTCATTGATCATTCCTAAGGTATTTGGTGGGCTAATTACAACAATGGGTCCGTTTTTCAAATCAAAGTGGCTAATCGTATAGACCGATTCTGTATTGGGTGTTAAAAACAAAGACTTTGAATCCATAAGACTTTCAAAGATTCCAATCTTGCCAAGTTCAGTTACCCCTACTTCAGTAAATCCTTGAATTAAGGCTTGCATGGAAGCTGCTGGTATTCCGTTTAAAAAAACTTCCATACCTCTGGTGAAGTCGAGGTTATCATACACTTTTTGAACCGTCTCTTCGGATGGATATCCATCAAAATAATTGAGTGTACCCAGTCGGTCTGTTTCTACCGCAGATGGAGTAACAATATGTTTTTTGATGGGTTCAACTTCTGTTGTTTCTGCTTCTACAGCTTTTTTATCTGGTGTGACACAAGAAAAAAATGTTGGAATCAAAAGCAGGGCTAATAATTTGTAGAATTTGGTCTGCATGATGTATTCATTTGGGGGTTAATTTCAGTTTTACTGATCATTAAAGTTACGATTTATGGGTCGATGATTTTCAATTTTATACAAGAATTTTTGCAGTCAGACGCTATTTATTCTTGTTCTCTTTACCTTTCCTTTTTTGGCTCATTCCTATGATAAAAAACAAGCCACCAATGGCTATAAATACAATTCCGAAAGCCCCTACGGAATCTTTCATGGTTGTGGTAAAGGTTATTCCCAAAGCAATAATGATAATTCCCAGGAAAATGTTTCTTTTGTATTTCTCTGTCTTAGTGCTCATCAGATAGAATATTTAGACCAGGAACCAGAAAAACAGTATTGATTATCTGATTTTCCATCCTAGGTTGTGTGCAGGTTTGAAGAAGAACGGACCTCCGAACTACTAACAATATTAGCAATAATCAAATAGAAATTCCATGATATTTATCACGCTTTTGACACTCGAATATCATCAAGGTGAAGACTCAATTGCATATAAAAATCATCTGATTAAGAAACCTCGTTAAAATAAGCATTCTCTTCCTCTGTCAATAATCTGGAGTGAATAATGAACCTGAGTCCAAGTGGGATTTCGAGCGAAAAACTTGAGCCTCTGCCCTCTGTGATATCAACTGTTAAATGTGTGTGTTTCCAATAGTCAAACTGGTCTTGATTCATATAATAATTGACCCCATCTAATTGTCCGAGTAATATATCACTATCGTCTAAGTACAGATCACCTTCTTCTAAGATCATAGGTGATGAACCGTCACAACAACCGCCACTTTGATGAAAGATCAAATTACCGTGTTTTGCTTTAAGTTGATTTAAAACTGCGATGGCTTTTTCTGTAATGGCTACCCGTTGGTATGTCATAATGAAGTTGTAAAAATCGAAAAGACTGGCTGTGTATCAGTCAATCTTTTCGATTTATTAATCTCTATTTTCTAAAAGAATCCTAATTTATTTTTATCATAAGAAATCAGCATGTTTTTAGTTTGACGGTAGTGATTCATCATCATTAAATGATTCTCTCTACCGAATCCTGATTTTTTATAGCCTCCAAATGGTGCATGTGCCGGGTAGGCATGATAACAATTTACCCAAACCCTACCTGCTTTGATCGCTCTTGGAATTTGATATAATTGATGGGCATCTCTGGTCCAGACGCCTGCCCCTAATCCGTAAAGGGTGTCATTTGCAATGGCGATGGCTTCTGCTTCGTCTTTAAATTTAGTTACTGCTACAACAGGCCCAAAAATTTCTTCCTGAAAAACACGCATCTTATTATGTCCTTCTAAAATAGTTGGCTGAATGTAGAATCCGTTGGCTAAATCACCGTCTAATTCGCAGGCAGCTCCTCCTGTAAGCACTTTTGCGCCTTCCTCCTTACCTATTTTAATATAAGAAAGAATCTTTTCGTATTGGTCATTAGAGGCTTGTGCACCAACCATACAACTCGAATCATAAGGATTGACCTGAACAATTGCCTTGGTTCTGGCGATCACTTTTTCCATAAAGGCATCATATATATCTTCTTGTACCAATAATCTTGACGGACAGGTACAAACTTCGCCTTGATTAAATGCAAATAACACGGCACCTTCAATGGCCTTGTCTAAAAAGGCATCATCTTCATCCATCACAGAATTAAAGAAAATATTTGGCGACTTACCGCCTAATTCCATCGTAACAGGATTTATATTTTTAGAGGCATATTGCATGATTAACTGACCCGTTGTGGTCTCGCCTGTAAAGGCTACTTTATCAACGCCCGAATGAGAGGCCAGCGGTTTTCCTGCTTCAGGACCAAATCCGTGGACCACATTGATAACGCCCGGAGGAAATAGATCAGCAATCTTTTCCATTAACAAGGTGGCTGTTGATGGGGTTTGCTCAGCGGGTTTTAATACCACACAGTTTCCTGCGGCCAATGCTGGTGGTAATTTCCATGAAAGCATCAACAAGGGGAAATTCCAGGGTATAATTTGTGCCACTACACCCAAAGGCTCTTTAATATTCATCGAAAGTGTGTTGGCATCTAATTCAGTTGCTGAACCTTCTTCGGCTCTGATGATGGCAGCAAAATAACGCCAGTGGTCAATAGATAACGGAATATCCGCATTGACCGTTTCTCTTATGGCTTTGCCATTGTCACAGGTTTCTACCAATGCAAATTCTTCCAGGTTGGCTTCCAAAATATCTGCTACTTTGTTGAGTAGTGCGGCTCTCTCGGTAACTGAAGTGTTTCCCCATGCATCTTTTGCAGCATTAGCAGCTGCTACGGCATGATCTATGTCTTCCTTTTGGGATCGTGGATACTTTGCTATCAGAGAATTGTCAATTGGCGAAGGGTTATCAAAATACTCACCACCAACCGGTTCTACAAATTTTCCATTGATAAAATTCTCATACTTCTCTTTGAACTTTGGTTTTGAATAACTCATCTCATATGTTTTAAAAATTATTGATTAAAATCGGCAAACGCATAGCAACTATCTAAAAATAAGCATTTTTTGGCATAATTCATATTGATGGAGCTAATTCAAGGAATTTTACCAAACAAAATAAATTGCTTATTTGAGCTTGGATTTACCTATCTCGGTAATGAAACCTGGTCATTCAATATAGAAGACAACCGATTGAAAATGGTATTGACTACCATGAGCGCATTGCAGTTTTGACTGGACTTTCCTCGCTGAATTTATCAGCGAGGTTTTTTTGATTCCCGTTTTAGCTTACGACTTATTTTAGAAAGGCGGAGGAGAAAGAATATTGTTCAAAATCAATAAACTGATTGACGCCAGTCAATGCGTATAATTTTCTAATTTGATATATTCTGCTCAAGAACATTAAAAAATATCAAGATGAAAAAAATACTATTCGCAACCGATTTTTCAAGCAATGCAAACAAGGCCTTTGAATTTGCTTTGAACCTGGCAGAAAAGCACCAAGCTCAATTGATCATGTTACACGTTTTTGATATTCCTCCTATTTGGACCAATACCTATATGACTGATCCCACAGAAATGATCAAGCAAGCGGTTGTTAGCTGGGAAGGTAAATTAAAAGAACTTTTTGATCAATATGACACTGAACTAGAACCAACAATTATTGCGCTCAAAAATAGTTCAACCATAGAAGCAATTCTCTCAGTTATTGACGAACATGATCCTGATTTAATTGTTACAGGGGTCAAAGGAAAAAATATGCTTAGGGAAATCTTTGTGGGAAGCACTACCAAAGCATTGCTTAAAAAATCTCCTATTCCACTTCTGGCCATTCCAGAAAATGCGAATTATAAAGATTTTAAAAAGGTGATCTATGCTTCTGACTTTCAATATTTTGACATAAACTCATTAGAGCAATTTATTGAGTTTGTAATGCCTTATAAACCGGACATTAAGATCATTCATATTTGTACTGATGATCAATATAAGGATCATGAAAAAATGGCATGGTTCAAAGACCTGGTAAGAGAGAACATTTCATATAAGAACATTTCATTTGAATTACTGTTGTCAGATAATCTTTTTGCAAAACTTAACTCCTATATCAAACGAAATGACTTTGATTTAATCGTTATGCTTGAAAAGGAACGTTTTAGTACTTTTGACAAACTATTTCACGAAGATCTGGTCTGGAAAATGGAATTCAATACATCGATTCCTTTGCTAAGTTATAATGAACGCTTTCTTCAAAAAACAGATGATCAGGAGATAAAATCAGGAGATGCTGTTGAACATTGAGCCTGCTTGGTTTTATTCGACACGCCTTTGGGTTTGGCATTAGAAATTAGAGAATTATGACTGGTGATTTATGAAGTTTTTGCAGATTGCAACACTTCTTGACCATATAGAGGTTAAAATAGTACACAAATCGATTATGATAGTAAATATTATTGACCATGATCAATCATAACTTTGACCCAAGTCAATGGATTTGAAAATGATAATTTTTATTTTTACTTTTATGTAAAATTAAAATTCCCGCTATGAAAAAAAACTACTTTTTCTACATTTTATTATTTTCTTTTTTCTTCATCACAAGCGCGTTTTCACAAACATATAAGTTAGATGATGGAATGGTTGGAAGAATGCCTGTAAGCTTTAAAGAAGGATCTTTTATCAAGATTCAGGACTCTATTTTGTTGCTCAAAATGAAACCTGTGGTATATGAATCATCAGTGAGTGAGTTTAAAATTGTAGAAGATCAAACTAAAAAATTTGAAGATCGAGAAATTCGAACCTTACGTTTATTGAGCACCACCGATAACAATCTTAGAATCCACGGAACCATTGTAACTGGTGATTCTGTGCGTAATACAGTATCAGCAAACTCCTATGACATGAATACCCAGATAACAACGCCATTTGTGATCTTTATCGAAAACTAAACCA
>JAAESS010000221.1 GCA_024229195.1 Flavobacteriales bacterium
AATCCTTAAAGAAATTGGTATGATCTCAAAACTGCTTAAAATTAGATTGTCGGTTTTATAAAAAAAGTCAGCGGAGTTAACTTACTGACTTTTAATTTGACGTTTATTCGCGATTCAAAATTGGTCTTATATAAACATACCTTATCCATGTTATTTATATGTGAAGTAAAGTTTAACTTATTGCTAATTTTCATCAAAATCCTAGCCTATGCTTTTTATTGAGCAAAAAAAAGCCAACATGAATATCATGTCGGCTTTTTACCTCATCTCAAATCTAACTATATTATGAAAATATTTTTTTGTTTTGGATTGAAACAGCTTTATGCGTATTCAATCAGAACATCATCTAATTTTTGTTGATTCCGAAAAATGATCTTTTGGAGTTCTAATTGATCGATGATTCCTTTTTTAAAATTTGCTATCGCATTTTCTACCTCATTTTTTATTTTTTTGGTTTCTAGTTTGCAAAGAAAGTCTTCATTGATATCTGTAAATTTTAATATCCCAACAGCAAGTACTGCTTGTAAAATTGAATTTTTCATTTTGTTCTTGGTTTATAATTACAATACGAATGTACTCCTAGATTATCTTAGTAATTACGACATTGAATGTCTCAAATCCCATAATACAGTTAAATGCTTGTTAAGGAATTTGCTAGAATCCATAGGTATTTTTCAATTAAATTATTCGATGAACTGAACAATGTCAGATATTCAAAAAACGCGTCTCACTGAAAAAACAATGGTAAATGACATTTAAATACATATACCTATATATAGGGTGTATGTATTGGTCGAGGAAAGATCTACACTACTTCGTTACATTGCAGTAAGGTTCTTAATTGATTTCATTAGCTTCGTTATTATTGAGTTTGCAATATCAATTGATCAAAACATTATGATTAAGATTTATTGTGTGAAAAAATTTAAGTCAAGCCCAGAAAAAAAGAATTCATCTTGATCAAGAAGAGTTTTGTTTATATTCAAGAGAAGGAATATGTTATAAACCTAAACAAAACTGTTATGTTCATGTAATTTAACAAAACATTAAACAAAAAAGCCAAAATTAACTGTCATTGGGTTGTATATTTGATAAAAAATTAAAATATATCCCATGAAAACAAAGAAAATTTTATCAACTTTGACACTAGGAGTGTTAATGTTCACAACAGTAAATGTATTGGCAAATAATAATGACCCAATTAAAAAAGACAAGAAAAAAGAGAATAAAGAGATGGCTGATGTCGCCACTCCTATGGAACTAAATAAAGAATATTTAGTAAGCGTACATGAAAATTCATCTCAGGATGAAGCAAAATTTTTATCAAATATTATTTCAAAATATGATGTAAAAAAATCTCCATTATTTGAGGCGAGAAGAAAATCCTTTACAACCTTTTTCAAAACGAACAAAGGAATGGCTGAGGTCGAATATGATAGAGAAGGCCGTGTTATCGCTGTAGAGAAGAGATTGAAAAATGTTCAATTGCCAACTCAAATCCAAAAAATAGTATACAAAAGATATGAAAATTGGGTGATCGTAAAAAATAGATACAATGTTTCCTACAAGCAAGGTTTTGACGTCAAAAAATCTTATGTCATTACCATCCGTAACGGAAAAGAATCAAAAGTAATCAGAGTAAATGGTTAAGGCATTGTGACCACAACAGAAAACTAAAAATCAAAAACTCTCGATATACAGCGAGAGTTTTTGCGTTTTATGAGTCATTAGAGAGCCTTAAAAACACGATGAATTTTTCTGTTTAACAAAATTAACAAAACTTTAAACAAAAAGTAACGAATTTACCTCAGTTACTTTTTATATTTGTTACAACTAATAAATATTTAACCCATGAAAATTATGAAAACTTTATCAAAAATCACCTTAGGAATTTTATTCTTAGCATCAACAGTAGCCTTTGCAAACAACAATGATCCAATTAAAAAGAGCAACGATGATGATCCAACCATTGTTGGTGTAGCCGCTTCGAATGAAAATTTTAGCACTTTAGTTGCAGCGGTAAAAGCAGCTGACCTTGTAGCTACCCTAAACTCAGAAGGACCATTTACGGTTTTTGCACCCACAAACGAAGCGTTCTCGAAACTACCTGCAGGTACAGTTGAGACATTATTAAAGGCTGAAAACAAAGGCATGCTAACTTCTATTTTGACATATCATGTTGTGGCAGGAAAATTTGAGGCAGCAGATGTGTTAAAAGCCATCAAGGATAACGGCGGTAAGTTCGCAATCACTACGGTAAACGGTGAAAAATTAACAGCACACATTATGGATGGAAAAGTAATGTTGCAAGACGCAAAAGGAAACTCATCTACAATTATTCTGACAGATGTAGGCGCAAGTAACGGTGTAATTCATGCTATTGATACAGTAGTGATGCCGTAAAAAAAATAAAGTCTCGATTTACGCAAAAAAGAATGAAGAGATTTAAAATAAATGAAAGGAAAAAGTAAAATTATTTAATAGAAATTATTTCTCTTTTAAAAGGCTGTAGAAAAACTACAGTCTTTTTTTGTGCTTAAAACAAATAGCCTGTCAAGCAATTATTAAATATAACAGTATTGTAAAAAATTCACTAGAGAGTAGTCTCAAGATTTCTGTTCCGGACACGTTTTTTCCCTTTACTTTTTTCAACCCAGCCTTCTATAACGTTTAGAAGTTTTTTGACCATATCAGCAGTTGTAAAGTGTTTGCGATTCATTTTAAATCCGTTTAAAGTATTCCTTCATTTATCTGATGTAAATGTATGGTCAAAACCTAAAGAAATATTAAAGAAATGTATGATCAATACAAATAATTCTTTTTTTATGCATATCAAATTAGATACTTGTTCTTCACCTTATATTTATTTGTAAAATAGCATTTGATACTAAATTCTACTTTGATAGGTGTAAAGGTCAAAATATCTACCTTTTTGATCTAGAAGTTCCTGGTGTTTCCCACTTTCTACTATTTCGCCCTCTTCAATAACAAGAATCTGATCAGCTTTCTGAATGGTGCTTAGTCTATGCGCAATTACAAAAGTAGTGCGGTCATTCATCAGAGATTGTAAACTTTTTTGAATAAAAGTCTCACTTTCAGTATCCAGATTTGAAGTGGCCTCATCGAGAATGATCACTTTAGGGTCTGCCAAAAGTGCCCTGGCTATTGAAATTCGTTGTCTTTGCCCACCAGAAAGTTTTACGCCTCTCTCCCCAATAACAGTCTCAAGCCCATCATCAAACCGATCTGTAAATTCATGGACATAAGCTCCTTTAACTGCCGCCATAAGTTCTTCCTCACTGGCATTTGGTCTTGGAAATAATATATTTTCTCTAATGGTTCCCTCATATAAGAAATCGTCTTGAAGAACCACACCAAGATGGGATCTGTAGCTATTCAGATTGACTCTTGAAAGATCTATTCCATCCATGGAAACCTTTCCTTTATTTGGATTTAGAAAGGTAGCAGCAAGACCTGCAATTGTCGACTTTCCTGAGCCAGAAGACCCTACCAATGCTGTCACACTCCCTGCGGGGGCTGCAAATGAGATATCATGTAATACTTCCTTTCCTTTTTCATAACTGAATGAAACATTATCAAAAAGAATATCTCCTTTTACTGCTTCAATCTGGAGGGTTCGCTTTGCAGGATCATCTTCTTCTTCCATTTCCATCAATTCCTGCGTTCTGTCTAAACCGGCCATAGCTTCTGTGAGCTGACTTCCTATATTACTCATTTGAACGATCGGTGCAATCATAAAACCAAGAAATAGGGTGAAAGAAACAAATTCTCCGTATGTCATACCACCATTCATGATAAAATATCCACCCATACCCATAATCCCTGCAGAGGCAAGACCTAAAAGCAAGGCAGAAGAGCTCGTCATTAATGCTGTTGCTGTAAGACTCTTTTTTACATTTAGAAATAGACGTTCCACACCATCCTCAAAGGTACTTTGCTCCTGTGCTTCTGCATTAAACCCTTTGATTACTCGAATACCGTTTAAAGTTTCGGTAAGTCTTCCGGTCACTTCTGCATTTATTTTTCCTCTAGCTCTAAAAATAGGGCGTATATATCCAAATGCCTTGAGAGCGATGAATGCAAAAATTGCTACAGGTAACAAAACAAAAAGAGTCATAGTGGCGTTGATCTTTATCAATATAACAAGAGAAATAACTGAAGTCAAAGACCCTCCGATCAATTGAACCAATCCGGTGCCTACAAGATTTCTGACTCCTTCCACATCACTCATGACCCTTGAAACCAAGGCGCCAGATTTATTGTTATCAAAAAAACTTATGGGCAAGGTTAGCAACTTTTTTTGAACCTTAGCTCTCAACAAAGAAATAAGATGTTGCGCCTCTACACTTAACAATCTTGTTAGCGAAAATGAACTTACAGCTTGTACAATGATCGAAATTACCACTACAATAAGTAAGAGGGTTAAAGCTCTCATATCCTCATTTGGAATAATGTCGTCGATAAGGTTTTTGGTCGCATAGGGCAAGACCAATCCCGATAAACTTTTTAGAATGATCAGGATCAATCCGATCATCACAATTTTTTTACGAGGCCAGATAAACTCTTTAAAGGCCCAGGCGAAGGAAACTTTGTTTTTACTCATACCTCCAAAACCGTCTAATATCAAGCCAAAATAGAGTTATATGACAAGAAGTCAGTTTTGATTAAAATAGGCTTCTTTGATTACAATTTTACCGCATAAATTTCGTTTAAGTAAATATGAAAAAGATAAAATTTAAGCTATGAAATCAAAAATTATTAGAATTAAGGCATTTGCTGTACTCGTCGTTGTTGCAATCTTATTTAGTGCATTTAATTTGAAAGAGAAAAAAGAAAAAACTTTTCTGGATACTCACAAAGATACATTATGGAAGATTGGAGAACCTGAAGAAGGTTTGACCATCTATGCACATATCAATAGGTCTGATTCGGAGCCATTTGAGATATGGCTATACAATGTTATTGATGATTGTTATTTTTATGAGCAGTATGCTGAGTCAGTTGATACTGAAATTCTCGAGAACAAGAAAAATAAAGTTCAGATTAAAATAAAAGAAAGTGAAAACGAACATGGAATTTTTACTTTGACCATGAATGGTAATTCTTTGCATTTAGAACTAGATTCTTTCGAAGGAGAGAAACTTGTCAAGGAGGAACAATTTACACTTAAAAGAAGTAATGATCACCTCGATGAACTGAATGTGTGTGAAAATTAAACTATGACACTTGAACAATAAAAAACAGAACATTTATTAGAGAAGGAGCTTTTTTTAGCTCCTTTTTTTTTGATGGTCGAATTCTATAAGTTTAAGTTCTTAGTTAGATACTATAAAACTTAACAAAAAATAAATAAAGATTTCTGATTAATTTTATAATTTCAGTGTTCCTATGAAGTTGGGAGTTTTATTAACATTAGAAAAAAGTAAATTTTTTATAACGGTTGATAAATATTGTAAGTGATGTGCAGTTCTCATGTACAATTAT
This sequence comes from Flavobacteriales bacterium, assembly GCA_024229195.1. Classification (GTDB taxonomy): domain Bacteria; phylum Bacteroidota; class Bacteroidia; order Flavobacteriales; family Flavobacteriaceae; genus Lutimonas. Next base: position 5,506 of record JAAESS010000221.1, read on the forward strand.
AGTAATTTTATGTCAGGCTTCGGAAATGAGGAATATATGATGAAAAAATACGCTTTACTTTTCTCCTTTTTTATTTTGGCAGGGACTTTTTCTCTGTCGGCTCAGACTGACATCGATCCTCAGGATCAGGAAGTAATAAAGGATAATTTTGCTTTGAATCAAGTGGTAAACATGTATCCAAATCCTGTAGAAAATTATTTAACAGTGCGTTCCAAGTCACCAATCACAAGGGTACAGGTATACAGTTTGCTTGGGGATCTAGTAATAGATGTGAAGACGAATTTTTTACGAATTGATCTGGATAATTTAAACTCAGGAATCTACATGATCAAAATTCATTCGAATCAATTTTTTGTCACCAAGAAGCTGATCAAAAAATAACCTACCCTTTTTCTGAATAAGACCCGCAACTCAGGTCTTATTTTAAACCCGATAGATTCCATAATTGATTTTTAATACTTATTTTTAAACAATAGATTTTGGGAATCTAAAAAATTGCTTCTATGTCTTGGGAGAGATCATTTAATAAAAGAAAGTTGAATTAGTATTCATGAAAAAGAATCAAAAAAAAGGATTTCTTTTGCCGCCGGCTGTGGGCTATTCATTTAGAGTGCTAGGCTATTTATTTGGTCGTCATTATGTTTCATTTAAGTTTTTGATCCGATCACTTTTGACCTTGTTGATCAATTTAATAAATTGGCCCTTTAGGAGCTATGAGAAGTTATTTATCAATAAAAAATACAGTCGAAAAGAGATAGAAAAGGATCCAGTTTTTATTATTGGTCATTGGAGAAGCGGAACAACGCATTTGCATAATATTTTGTGTCAGGATCCACAAATGGCCTATACCACTACTTTTCAAAGTGTATTTCCTGATACTTTATTCAATAAAGCAGGTAGATTCCTATTCGAGGGGTTTGCGAGAATTTTAATTCCAGGTACCAGAAAGGGGGATAATGTGACCCTTGGTATGGAGCTACCTCAGGAAGAGGAATTTGCCTTGGGGGATAAAACACCTGTATGCTTTTACTATTTTTGGATGTTTCCAAGATCTTTAAAAAAGTTTTATGAACGATTTATACGGTTTAGAAATATAGATGCGTCAATGATAGATTCCTGGAAGGATGACTATAAATTGCTTATAAACAAAGCACTGAAAAACACAAAAAGAAAGAGGTTTCTTTCCAAAAATCCTCCGAATACGGCTCGAATAAAAGTATTGCTTGACATGTTTCCCAACGCAAGGTTTATTCATATTCATAGAAATCCGATTGAGGTCTATTTGTCAACCCGTAATTTTTTTGATAAAATGCTCCCCCATTTACAGCTACAAACTATAGATGCAGAAGTTTTAGACGCATATGTTTTTCAACTTTACAAGGATCTAATGAGGGATTATCTCGATCAGAGGGCCTTGATTCCATCGGATCATTTGGTAGAATTATCTTTCGATAGTTTGGAGCAAGACCCCAAAACTTGTCTTCAGAATTTATACAGGGATCTTGATCTCTCTGGATATGTTGCAAGTGAGCCTTATTTTGAGGCTTATTTGAATAAAATGAAGAGTTATAAAAAGAACAAGCATCATATCACTAAAGAATTGTTGGAAAAGATCCAAAATGAATGGGGGTTTGCAATGAAGGAATGGGCTTATGAAATCCCAAAACATATTGAAATTAAATCTAATGTATCGAATTAAAAACTTTCTGGGTCTGATTTTTATATTGTTGTGCCAGTGTCAAATGATTGGACAAGAACCATGGGAAATAGTCAAAGATAAGAATGGAATACAGGTATTTACAAGGACAAATTCAGTATCATCTTTTAAGGAGTTTAAAGCTGTCATGAGTTTCGAGGGAGAAGTAAATCAATTTCTCTCAGTCTTATATGATATTGAGGGCTTAACTAATTGGGCTTATAATATCAAAGAAGCAAAATTACTCAATCGCCCTCGCGAAATGACACAAACCTATTATGCTGTTGCCAAGGCTCCATGGCCCTATAAAGACAGAGATGGAATTTATTTGAACGAAATTAGCTGGGACAAGGAGTCTAAAACATTAATAGTAGCTATTCAAATGCGTCAGCAAGGTTTCGAAGTTAATAGCGATTATGTTAGAATGGATGGCTATGGTTACTGGCAGGTTAAAGAAGTATCAAGTGGAACTTTAGAGCTTGTTTTTCAGATGCAGATAGATCCTGGAGGAGCTATTAAAGCATGGATGGCGAACATGTTTGTGACAGATTCCCCGTATCAAACACTGCTTGGTATGAGAGAGGCTATGATGCAAGAAAAGTACCTCGGTAAAACCTATAAATTTTTAAATGATTGAAATACTTATTTCAGGGGTTTTAAGTTTTCAACTGTAAATTCGGATTCATCCAATCCCTGATCAAAAATAATTTCAGTTAAAAATATTTCAGTCGAGTGTTCCTTGCTGATATCATTCATAATGACCTGTTCGGCATACCAATATTTGCCTTGTTTTTTATAGGTATAGTCGGCATATTTAAAATAGGTCTTATCTTTGTTAAAATATTCCATTTTTACCGGATATAAGTTTGTTTTGTCCAGATATACAATGATCTTTGAATACTTAGATCTCATTGATTTAGGCATCAATTCCAATTGATAGATCTTATCATCTGAAGAAGTAAGAATTTTGGGTGTAAATCTTTCGCTGTACGAAGTACCACTCATGTCTTCATAGGAAAAATCAGTACCTGTAAATGCTTGACTTTTACTTAATAAAGTTACTTTCACAGCCTTGTTAAAGGCCGGCATATACAACCATATAATATCATCCGGAAGAGAAAGAGTTGCAGTTCCAACCTGTTTTTCCGGGTAAGAATAACGATACAACTTGTGGTATTGACCTTTTTGCTTCATAATGGCCTCTCTAACTTTTTCTTTTCCTGATCGATCTTTTAAGATCATTTTTACTTTTGCCTCCTTGTCTTTTGGCGCTGACATTATTGCATCCATACTCTGGAGCAGTGAGGTCGCACTTTGACCAAAAGAAAGGTTCGTGATCATCGCTATAGATAGACTGACAAATATGATTTTTAATTTGTTCATAGGCTTTTGGAACTAGATTTTTTATTTTTATGAATGCTAATAAGTATCGCCGGAAGCAAGGTCATGGCTCCCAGACTCGAACTCACCATGCTGATCGCAATGAGTATGCCAAAATATTGCAAAGGAACCATCTCCGAGAAAACCAGCACTAAAAATCCTGCTGACACAGAAATCACATTGATGATGATAGCGTTGCCACTGATCAGCAAGGTATCATTAATGGATTTTTCTAATTGTCCGGTCTTCTTTAGAAGATCATTAAAATGAGATATAATATGGATAGAGTAGTCGATTCCTATACCCAGAGCTACACTCGCAACAAGAACCGTTGCTATATTTAAAGAAATGCCTGTTAGACCCATCACACCAAAAAGAATAATGATTGCGGCAACAATAGGAATAGAGGCATACAGGCCATTGACCAAAGATCTGAGCATTAGGCCAACGATAATAATGACAAAAATAATAGCAATTGAAATACTTCCCAGCTGACTGTTGATGAGACTTCTATCCATGGTAATATCCACAAAGGGCATACCGGTAATTTCAATTTGGCAATCTTCTCTCGAATTTTCCTGAATAAAGGTATCCATGTATTTGGCGAAGGCAATTTTTGCTTGGTTGTCGGGAGATTTGAACTTAGAAATGATAATGCCCTCGGTAAGGTCTTCACTTACAAATCGCGTCATGATTTCATTGCCATCCAATAAAAACCAAAGTTGTTCAACCATGGCCATATCTTCAGGAACTTCACGCTCACCCATGATTGCCAAGTTAATTTCAGAGATCAATTTAGCCACTGACATAGAGGCGTAAATGTCAGGACTTTCTTCCATATAAGCACTTGTGGCCATCATGGTTTTTAATACTTCAGGATCCTGCATATTTCCTTTAAAATGAACGAATACAGGTTTGGTACCTCCAAACTTTTCGACCATGATCCTTTCTGCCTCTCTGGTCGGATTACCCTTTTTAAAATATTCCTGAATATCAACACTGCGCTCTATAGACATGATTCCTGTCAAGCTGATCGCAATGGCCAGAAGCCAGATTCCGATGATCAATTTAGACCGCCTGAACAAGATGTTTTTTAGCGGAATCAGGAAACGTTTTTCGATAAATTGATTACTGCCTTTTTGCACATCATTTTTTCTGGTTTTAGGAAGAGCAGCGAGGACAGCAGGAACAAATAATATGGCCATCAAACAGGCAACAAAAGTTCCTAATGCAGTGAAAATACCAAAATCGACGATCATGTCAAGATAGGCTCCAAACACAAATGAAATAAAACCAATAACTGTTGTCACTGCAGCAAGAATAACCGGAATCATGACGTAGTTTAATGCAGTTCTGATGTAATCATCTTCTTTTGATCTTTCCAGTTGATTTACTCTATTGACAACATGAATGGTATATGCACTTCCTATGGCCAATAAAATGATCGGAATATTGTTTGAGATCATTGACATCGAAAATCCCAGAAGAGACATGGTCCCCAAAGACCAAATAATGGCAATCACAGCAGAAAGTAAGGGAAGGATCACCCCTTTGATCGATCGAAAACTCAGAAAAAGAATAATAGCGATCAAAAGAAAGGCAATAGGGAGCAACATGACCAGGTCATTTTTCATGAGTTCGGCAATGTAGGTAATGAGCATTGGAGAACCGATATAATAAAGCTTTTCCGGAAGTTCCAATGCTTGTGTTTTGTCAAGAACGCTTCTTGCCACCTCATTTACGTTGGCTCGGTCATCAAGTGTAAAAACTACCAGACATGAGGTTTCATCCTCAGAAACGATCGAGCCTTTGTACATTTCATTGGCATCTATATTGCTTCTTAGTACATCAAAATCTTCTACTGTTGCAGGAAGGTCATATTCATCCACCAATCTACCGATCTCAATACCAAACTCACTCCCTTTGATATTTATGATATTTGTGATGCTTGAAACAGAAGATATTCCCTCGATTTTCCCAATAGTATCGGTTAGAGCTCTGATATGCTCGATCACCGGAGTTTGATAGATATTATCTGTTTCCAGAATAACGATCCCCATCCTGTTTCCCCCAAAATTCTGGCCGATCTTTTTGAGCATCAAGGCATGTTGATCATCGTCGGGTAAAGAGCTTAAAACATCGGCATCTATTGTCAGCTTGGTGGTTTGGAATGCAAAAAAAGCAGTAGCTATGAGCACCGTGAGTATGATCAGCCACCTGAATCGAATGATCTTGTTTGTTAACTTATCTGTTTTCACAAGGATTTAAAAATTTAATACTCTTAAGTATTGGTTTTGGCTATTTTATCTAATTGTTTGAATTATCTATTTGCTTTAAGATTTTTGCTGGATTACCTCCCATGACAACATTCGCTGGTACTGATTTAGTGATCACTGCTCCTGCGGCGATAACTGCTCCTTTTCCAATAGTAACTCCAGGATAAATAATTGCCCCTCCACCTATCCAAACATCATCTGCGATCGTAACAGGTTTAGCATATTCCAGCCAGGAATTTCTTGTTTTGGCATCCAGTGGATGCGTAGCTGTATAGATTTGAACGTTAGGGCCAATAAGCACATGATCGCCGATCTCAACCTTCATCACATCTAGAATCACGCAGTTAAAATTAAAGAAAACATTTTTCCCTGTATGAATGTTATATCCATAGTCACAATAAAAAGGAGGTTCGACCCAAAGTCCTTTTCCTGCATTTTCAAGCAACTCATAAAGTAATTTTTTTCTTTCCTTTTTACTATCATCATCAAGCTGATTGATCTTTTGGAAAAGAAGTCTGGCACGATGCCTTTCAGAGATCAAAATCGAATCATTCGGATTGTATAATTCTCCAGATAGCATTTTTGATTTTTCGGTCATGGATTGGTTTCGTATGTTTATCTAGTTCAAATATAGACAATAATCAATTTTTTTAATAAAAATTCAGTGATGATTTAAAGTAGTTGATATGATGACAATATTGATACCAAAAGATAAAAGTACTTAGATATTGTTATTGTCGATGCAAAATATAGTCAGCAAAATAACCCTTAGCATCTGTCAGTCTGTTTAGGATTGGTGAGAGATGAATTTGTAAAATTTTAAGATGCGATTAGTGCGTTCTATTTCCTATTACTGCCTAACCATTTATCTTGTTTCTGCTGCACTTTTTTTGAAGGTTTTTCGGTCAGTGTTGTTTTGAAAGCAGGATCTCTCATAAAAACGATTTCAGATTCGTATTGATTTTCAAATCTGTTGAATACAACTTTGACTGTTTCTCCGGCTTTATATGATTTGAGAAATTCATTTGGCTTGAGCTTGTTGTTTGTTAGTTTACCATCTATGGAAATGATTTCATCTCCTTTCGACAATCCTGCATTGTAAAAAGAAGATTCTTTCTGAGGATTTGAGTTGACCAGCCATTTGTTGTTTTTATTTACAATGTTTGCCCCGAAAGAAGGTAGAGTTTCAGATTGATTCGAGAAATCAATACCTACCGCAGCCAAAAGATTTTTGTAATCAGGCATGCCACTCTGATAAATATAAGTCTTGAAAAATTGTTGGCTAAACATACCGCCGGCATAATCTGACAAGGTGTCTTCCAAATTTTTCAGGGTGTAGGGAGTTTCATTCTTTCCATAGTTTTGCCAAACAAGTTTCATATATCCATCCAATGTTTTGTCTTCTTCAAGATTTCTTAAGCTAAGATCGAGGGCAAGTCCCAATGCGTGACCATATGAATAATATGAGATAAAAGTGTTTTCCCAATTGACCTGGTCAACTGAAGTTGCCGCATCAACAAAAGGAGCCTGATAGCTCATTTGAATCGGATTATTGTAGTTTCTTCCGGGTGAGTTCCAAACATAACTGAGCAGTTTAGATAGACTTTCGGTATATGCTTCTCGAGAGATGATTTCTGTTCTACATAAGATTAAATTAGTGTAATAACTGGTAAATCCTTCAGCAAACCATAACTCTCCTGACATATTTGCTTCAGTGTAGTCGAAAGGCTTAAGAGATTCAGGTCTAATTCTTTCTACGTTCCATGCATGAAAGAATTCATGGGCCACAGTTCCAATGTTATTTGCAGCTCCTCCTTTTTGTAAAGACTTCAAAGATGTAAGTACAGTAGAGTTTCTGTGTTCCATTCCGTCTCCATTTACATTTTCCATATAGCAGGATAAAAATGTATAAGAGCCAAAATCAAAATCCGGCAGATCACCGAAAACATTGATTTCTGATTCCACAATTTTTTTGACATTTTCAAAATAGGTATCAAAACCTTCATAGTCATCGGCCTGATGCAAAACAAAATTGATATCGTAGTTTTTTCCTTGATCTTGGACGGTAAAACTTTTCAACTGATGATTGCTGATTTCAGTGGGACTGTCCATAAAATAATCAAGATCAGGAGCGAAATATGTATTTTCAGACAAAAGTTTTAACTGGGTTGCTACCTTCCAGTTAAGGTCCTCACGAGGATAGAATTTAATCTTAATGGGTCTATTGTTATAATAGGGAGCATACATAAAAGTAGCGGGAATATTCAGGTGTGCGTGAGTTTCATCCACTTGAGAATAGGTTCCATCTCCATGATTGGCAAATAAAATATAGGATACTTTAACAAAGCCTTGATGGCCTGAAATATCCCATTGGTAGGGCTTAGGCCTTGTGATTCTGAGAGCGTTTCCTGTCTCATCAAAGGCTTTGAAGCCATAGACATTTTTTGCAAATTCATGAATAGCATAGCGACCGGGAGACGTTCGACTCATTCTAACTGATAGCGTGTCTGAGTCTACATCTCTATATTCCACTGAAATTTCAGCTTCATGATGAACCGCATTTTTAAAAGAGATTTCATAATTAATATTTGATTGAGAGAACAGGCTTGCTGTCACAAACAAAAAAACAGTAATGGTGTAGCATATTGGTTTCATAGATGAATTTCCAGCTATATTTGGCGCGTAAATATATTCATTATAATTGCCAAATCATAGTGCCCGATTCGGGCATACTTTTATGAAAAAAGAGATACCTTTGCCGCATATATGGAAAACGGTAAAATTAATACACTGGATGTTGCAAGGAAAGACCAGAAAGGTTTTTATCTTCAAAATCAAAAAGGACAGGAGATCTTTCTTTCTTCAGAAGAAACAGAACTTGATTTGGAAGTTGGTTCATCTGTAGAGGTTTTTATTTATAAAGATCGAGAGAGAATTGTATCTACCAGACTGCCTTATGCTCAGGTAGAGGAATTTGCTTTTTTAAATGTAAAATTCCTGACTGAACAAGGTGCATATGTTGACTGGGGTCTTGAAAAGGATTTGTTTGTTCCTTTAGAAGAACAAATGGAAACATTGGAGGTTGATTCTAACTATCTGTTTTTTGTATATGAGGATGAGGATAATGGTTCGATTCGCGGTTCCCAAAGGGTAGAGGATTTTGTATTTGTAGACAAGATAGATGTAAAAAGGGGTGATGAGGTTGATCTTTTATTATATCGGGAAAGTAATTTAGGGATGAATGTTGTGGTCAATAATCAGTATCAAGGTTTGATTTTTAAATCAGACATTCACAAGGAAGTAGAAGTTGGAGAACAGATCAAAGGTTTTGTGAAACAGGTGAGAGAAGACGGTAAAATTGATATTTTACTGGAACCTTTAGGCTATAAGAAAAGTGTAGAATCCAATACAGATATTTTACTTAAAGCTATAAAGAAGGCAGATAATTTTCTGCCTCTTACAGACAAAAGTAAACCAGAAGAAATTAAAAGTTCTTTGGGTCTCAGCAAAAAAGCTTTTAAAAGGGCAGCAGGTCACTTGTATAAAAAGAAACTCATTGAAATCCGCACCGACGGACTTCATTTGGTAACTAAGAAATAAGGTATTCCTCGCCTCTATACCAAAGGATTCATCCACTTGAACTGATGCTTGGTGTCTGGAACAACAATTCTCTCGGCGATGCGCTCCATCCTTGCAGGTAATTTCATTAAATAAGCTCTGGCTTTTTCGGCTTCAGCTGTTAAGCCACTGATATTCTCAATATCCCAGGCAGCATTTAACTTCCGCATGATATCCACATAGTCAAAACTCGTGTAAACTCCGGCTCTTTGCGCTACTTCTGAAAATTTCTCAAATAAAGTTCCTTGTGCACCAAATGATTCTCTCAAATGCATGGCAGGCATGGTAATTTTAAGTTTCATCATATCAAAATAGGCCAGCATCATCTCACTTGGATCAACTGCAAAAATTTGTCTGATAAATTCAGTGTATGCTTTATGATGTCTCATTTCATCACCCGCAATAATTTTACACATTTTACCAAGTTTTTTCATTCCGGCTTTCTTGGCGATTTTTGCCACATTATTGTGAGATACATAGGTTGCCAATTCTTGAAAACTTGTATATACAAAGTTTTTATAAGGATCTCTGGCAGTTCCAATGTCAAAACCATCTGCAATCAAATGTTGCGTAGTGACTTCAACTTCTCTCATATTTACCCTTCCTGATAAATAAATATATTTATTCAAAACATCACCATGACGATTCTCTTCAGCGGTCCACATTCTCACCCATTTTGCCCATCCGTTATCTCCATCTTCACCGTGTTGCGTGACCCCTTCTAAATCTAAAAGCCATGATTCGTATGTCGGTAAGGCCTCTTCTGTAATCATGTCTCCAACAAGTGATATCCAGAAGTCATTACCTAGCTCTTTTGACAATTCTCTTATTTCCTCCACCTCATGCATAAACGAATCTGATTGAGGATTAGGAAGAAAATCTGTAGGTTGCCAGATCTTTTCAGGCGGAATTAAATAGTCGTTTAGAAAGGTTCCTACATTCTTTTCTAGCGTTAGCATTACTTCCTTTCGAATATTTTTGATAGACATTTTTTGCTTTGTTTAAATGAATTGCGAAGATAATTAGTTTTTATGGAATTAGATGATTTATTGTGAATTCCGGACTATTTACTGATATTCAATAAGGTAAATACATTTTATGCCATTTTTTAGTCTATCGTAAGTTGTAGTTTAATAATAATATCCTACTTTAGACATCCAAACCTAAACGCTTTAAGCATGCTATTTAACATTTTTGTTGGATTAATTGTAATTGGACTTACTGTTATAATTCAAGGCTATGGCACTATATTTTGGGTCGAAAGAAAAAGAAAATTCCTGCACCAAGAACCTTTTTTTAAGAATATTAGAAAGTTATTGATCTCAACTTCAATTTTTGTCCTGTTTATCCATTTGATTCAAGCCTCATTGTGGGCACTTGTGTATATGTATCTTCCGGGCATTACAGAATTTCAAACTTTTGAAAAATCCTTATACTTTTCTTTGGTCACTTTTACGACACTTGGTTACGGAGACATAACGATAAGCTCAGCAAATAGAGTTTTATCTGGTCTCGAGGCAATTAATGGGATCACTTTGATTGGTTGGTCCACAGCTTTTATGTTTTCAGTCTTCCAACAGGTTTTGAGAAACAAGTATCAGGGTAAGGATCAAAAATAACCGGCTTCTGATATCTAGAATCTGACTATTAATTAAATAATTTTATGGCAAAAGATAAAAGTTCGATAAAAAAAGTAACCCTCATTGTTCTCATTGTAACCGTCATTTTCTTTATTTGGTATGTAAGTTCAGATCGACATACACCTTATACGGATCAAGCCAGAATACAAGGTTTGATTACTCCTGTAAGCCCCAGAGTGTCCGGTTTTGTAACTGATGTGAATATCAAGTTACATTCAAAAGTGAAAGCAGGAGAAATGTTATTTCAATTAGATAAAAGGCCTTTTGAAATTGCGATTCAAATTGCCGAAGCAGAAATTGATAATACTACACAATCTGTAGCAGCGAGTTCAGCTTCAGTCAAATCATCCGCAGGAAAACTGGGAGTGGCAAAGGCTCAGTTAGACAGGGCACAGAGAAACTGGGACAGAGTTCAAAAGGTCATGAAGGAAAATGAGGGAGCCCTTTCTGAAGCGGATAAAGACCAGTCAGAAACGGCTTTACTTCAAGCCTTGGAGCAGGTGGCATCTGCTGAGGCAAGTCTTGAAAGAGCCAAACAATCTTTGGGCGAGTCTGGCCCGGATAACCCAAAAATAAGAAGGGCCATCCAGAAACTTGAAAAAGCTCAATTAGATCTTGAGTTTTCAACGATTATAGCACCTACAGATGGTGTGATTGAAAGCTTTGATGTGGATCTTGGTTATTATGCCAATGCAGGACAACCCATTACCACGCTTATTTCAAGTACAGATGTTTGGATTCAGGCCAACTTAAAAGAGAATAACTTATCTAAAATGGAAATTGATAATGAGGTCGAATTTGTACTTGATATCGCTCCCGGAAAAATATTCAAAGGAAGGGTACGGAGTTTGGGTTTTGGTGTGGCCACTGATCAAACCAATAAAGGAGGGCTGCCTACGATTTCAGAAAAAAAAGGGTGGCTTCAGGATCCTCAACGATTTCCTGTTATTATTTCATGTGATGACCCAAATGTAAGAGATCTTTATAGATTAGGAGGACAAGTTGATGTTGTTGTCTACACGGGTAATAACTTTATTTTAAATGGTATCGCGGGCTTTAGATTAAAATTAATTTCCTTACTATCTTATGTTAGGTAAATTGCAAAAAATATCATCATTTTCGATTGAATGGGGCGAAATTGTACCTGTTCTGAGATATGTTGTGGGGTCCTGTATAATACTTGGAGTTACATCACTTATGAATTACGATTTGGCCTACTTGACTTCTGTTCTTGCGCTGGGCTATTTGGCTCCGGGAGCGAAACCGCTTAGCCTCAAGCAAGGTGGAGGGTTTATTATAATTTTGGCCATCATCACGGGTATGACAGTTGTTTTTACAGAATTGTTTTTAGATTATGCTCTGGTGTTTATGCCTTTGTTGCTGCTATCTCTTTTATGGTTGTATTATACAGATAAGCTTCCTATGATGGTGAAATTATTCTCTTTGGTGAGTTTGGTCATTATTCCTTTTGTTTCAATAGATTCGGGTGCCATTGGTAGCTATATCGCAGTTAGATTGGTGTTTAATGCCTTTATGGCGATCATTTTGTCTCAATTGGTATTTAAAATATTTCCACTTTGTGAGGCAGATATTCCCTTTGAGAAAAAAAAGGAAGAAGCGGAAAAACAATCGGAGATTCAACGTTATAAATATGCAGTGAGTATTATTTTGATCCTTTTACCTGTCTTGCTTGTATTTTATATGTTCAAATTGTCTTCAAGTATACTCGTTCTGACTTTTATTGCGATATTATCCATGAGTCCGTCACTTTCGAATCCAAAAGTTGGCTTGGTATTGATCATTGCTAATATACTAGGCGGAATATTTGGAATTTTAGCCTATCGGTTGCTAACAATAGTGCCTAATTTTATTTTTATGATACTTTTGGCCATGAGTATAGGTTTATTTTTTGGAAGTCGTTTGTTTTCAGATAACAAGTATGCTGGTATTTTTGGGAGTGGTTTTTCCACCTTTTTGTTGATCCTTGGATCTGTAACATCTTCTGATGCAGAGGCCGGGAGTGAGGTGTGGAGCCGAGTGATTCAGATCTCAATCGCTGTAAGTTATGTCGTTATAGCCTTTGGAATTTTAAATCGAATTCTTAATTCAAGAAAGGAAAAGTTATCATGAAAAAAGTAATTAAATATGGTTTAATCTTATTCCTGATTGGATGTCTGACCCCTCAACTGCAGAGTTGTAAAGTTGGGGAAGATTATGAAAGACAAGCATTGAATGTCCCTGAGTTATTTTCTCAGGATTTCCCAAAAGATAGCAGTATTTCAAACTTACCATGGTGGCAATTGTTCAATGACAGTATTTTGGTAGATCTTATTGATACAGCTTTAGTAAATAATAAAAGTATACAAATTGCTATTTCAAGAATTGAAGAGTCTCAGTTGCAAATTGATATCGCCAAGGCAGATTACTATCCTTTTATCGGATATAATGCCTACGGATCCAGTTTGGCAAACTCCGAGGTATCAGGCTTGTCTAATCAAGCGGGTGGAGGCGTGAACGTTTCTTATACCGTCGATCTTTGGCAGAAGATAAAAACCATGAATAAAATTGCCTTACAAAACTATTTTGCAAGTGAAGAAGCTTATAAAGCATTAAATATTAGTATCGTATCAGCAGTTGCAAGCTCTTATGTGTCTTTAAGAGATGTTGATAATAGAATGATCATTGCAGAAAAAACAGCAGATAATTTTCAGGAGAATCTTGATGTGATGCAAGCCAGGTTTAATGCAGGATTTATTAGTGAGGTTGATCTCTCTCAGGCCAAAATTCAGGTAAGTGAAGCAAAAACTGCTTTGGAAATATTTAACAGATCAAGGGTTCAGATTGAAAATGCGATCAGTATTTTACTTGGTTCTGCGCCACGAAGTATTCCACGAGGCTTATCGCTATTCGATCAGATAACTGTTCCGGAAATACCGGTTGGTTTACCTTCCGAACTACTAGACCGCAGACCCGATATCGTTCAGGCAGAGAGAAGGCTGCACGCTCAGACACTGCGTATCGGAGTTGCTGAAGCCTTAAAATATCCTTCGCTAACGCTCAGTCTTGATATGGGCGCACAATTGGTCAACCCATCTTTTTTGTTTGCTGATTTAGGGGCCCAATTATTAGGACCTATTTTCAATGCCGGCAAACTACAAAGGAATGTTGAAGTAGAAGAGGCTCGCACAAAGCAATTATTGTTAGATTATGAAACCTCTTATTTATTTGCTTTAAGAGAAGTTGAAGATGCAATGATTGCCGTTCAAACTTATAAAAGAGAATATGATTTGAGAAATGAACAAATGTTAATGGCGACAAAAGCTTCACAGCTGGCCTGGGTGCGTTACGATGGAGGACTTACCAGTTATCTGGAAGTATTGAATCTTCAAAGCTCTCAGTTTAACGCAGAATTGCGAGCGTCTGAAGCTTTTAAAAATCAAATAACATCTATTGTAAGTCTCTATGAAGCGCTTGGTGGCGGCTGGTACGAAGATCCTGAAAAAACAACTGAATTAAACTAATTTAAAACCTTAAATAATGAAAAACAATGTAACAAAAAGTCCAATTGACATGTACATCAAAATTGTACTCTTGTCATTACTCCTGGTCTGGAGTTTTTATATCGTAAGACCATTTGTGACGCTTATAGTGTGGTCAATTATTGTGGCTGTAGCACTTCATCCTTTTTATGAAAAACTATTAAAAATTACTAAGGGTAAGAAAAAAGGATTGGTTACCTCCGTTTTTATTTTAATCCTTGTAGGACTGATTATTATGCCAACGATCAGTCTAACGGGTTCGATTATAGATTCAGGTCAGGAATTCTATCAAAGTTTTAATGCTGGAGAATTGAAAGTTCCACCTCCGGCTGAAACGATTAAGGAATGGCCCTTTATAGGTGATAAGCTCTATGATGTTTGGTCTTCAGCTTCAGCTGATCTTGAAAATTTTATTGTAAAATACAAAGAAGAAATTTCAAATTCTTTAGGTTGGATGTTCAGTAGTTTCGCAGGATTGATGAGTTCTGTTGCACTGGGCTTGTTTGCTTTGATCATAGCCGGAGTCTTTATGTCATCAGCAGACGCGGGTTATCAGGCAGGAGTTAAATTTGCCAATCGTCTTTCGAATGGTAAAGGCGATCAGTTCATGATGATGTGTGTTAGCACCATAAGAAGCGTTGTTAAAGGAATTCTATTGGTTGCTATTATTCAGGCCGCCTTATCTTATCTCGGCTTTGTGATCATCGGTTTGCCGGGAGCAAGTCTTTTTGCTTTATTGGTATTGGTACTTGCTATTATTCAAATTCCGGCTATAATTGCCATGATACCTGCTATTGCCATTGTGTTCTCTTATGCAGAAACAACACCTGCGATCATTTTTACGATTTATATAATTTTTGTTGCCTTATCAGATAATTTCTTAAAACCAATGCTTCTTGGAAAAGGCTTAGAAACTCCTATGTTGATTATTTTGATCGGTGCACTTGGCGGGATGATGCTTCAAGGAATTTTAGGTCTTTTTATAGGTCCTGTTGTCCTTGCAGTGGTATACCAGATGTATACGAATTGGGTAGCTGAAGGATCTGCAGATCAAGTTGTGGAAAAAGCAGCTGAGGAATAACAGTTGTTTAAAAATAAAAAAAAAACTCCTTATCGGGAGTTTTTTTGTCAGATTCTATGGATCAAATCGGGTCTTGCACTTTGTATAAATTTGGGATTAAGACGAAATATTAAAAAATATCACCCCAATAGGAGTAGAGTTCATAAACGAAAATCACCGAAAATATAACACTTACAAATAATTTCATCGTAGTTGATGCAAGGAAGCCTATAAATGATCCAAAAGCTGATTTTATGGCTCGTTTTAGATCCTTGGGATCATGAATCATTTCGCCAATAAAAGCACCGACAAAAGCTCCTATGACAAAGCCGAGCGGGGTGGGCAGTATTAGCCCGATTATCAGACCTAGGGTTGCGCCGTTTGCTCCTTTTTTTGAACCGCCAAATTTTTTGGCTCCAATACCTGGTATGATATAGTCGAGGATAAGAATGAGCAATGCAATAAAAAATGTTACCCCTAATAAATAGTAATTAATTGGAACTGCACTTGTTAAAAAAAGTAAGAGTAATCCTAGCCAACCTGTTATCGGGCCGGGCAACACAGGTAAAACTGATCCTATGATTCCAAGAATTACAAGAAACAAACCCAAAACTATTAAAATCAAATCCATAAGCGAATGTAACAGAAAGATATGAAATCGTATTTAATTTGTTCAATTTTTCTTGAATACGGGCAACAGACATCCTAATCTTTTTTAAGATTTCAGATTGTATTAACATTTTGCCTAAGTTGTGGACAATGAGGGCCATTTTTCAAAAATATTTGTACATTCACAGAGTATAAGCAAATACAATGTTTTTTAGGCTGGTCATCCTCATATCCATTATTATGGTTACCTATTCCTGTGATTTTATATCGCCTAGTAAAACGACTCTTAGAAACACCTCCCTTCTCGATACTATTGTTGATTATAATGATGTAGATGTATATCCATTATTTCTTGATTGCAACAATTGTGATACCAGTGAAAAGCAAAACCTCTGTTTTGAGATGGAGCTGATTCGTCGCTTGCAGAAAATTACGCGTAAAAACTCTTTGGGAGCTAGCGGTGCAATTAATGAAACGCTAATGGTGGATATTCTGGTTGATATTGAAGGAAAAATTTCGATCGTAAAAATCCATAAAACACCTGAAATTGAAGCGCAAATTCCCGAGCTTGACAGCCTACTATTTGATAGTTTTGCATTGCTGCCGGCAACTGTCCAACCTTCCCTAAAAAGGGGTATCCCGGTGAATTCAATGTTTACTTTACCTATACTGATCTCTGCAAAAGAGTGATCCATTTCTCAATAAGTCCTGTCTTTCCAGGTATAACTTTTTTTCAGGGATAAGAGGGCTACAAAAACGGTAAAAAAAGGATGTAATAAACTTGACAGAAAATAAGATTTCATCACCTTTTGCTGCTCAAAAAATTGTGAAGTTTTCAAGAGTAGGACAAAATCAATATTAAATTTTAGTAAAAAAATAAAACCTACCTGCAGCCATTGTAATTTCCCTGTGGCACCAAGAAAAAATAAAATAACCAAACTCAAACTCATCCCAAATACTAAAAGTCCAACAAGCTTGGTATACATGGAATCATAGGCCGTAGTTTTAGCGGCCCATCGCACTCTCTGTTGAATGAGTTCTTTTAAGGAGTCTTTTGAGGAAGTCAGGACAATGGCTTCTTTTGATTTGATAAATTGAACTTTTTCAGGATATTTCTGAAATATCTTTTCAAGCAGAAAAATATCGTCTCCACTTGCAATATGATCATTTCCCTCAAAGCCATTCACTTCTCTAAAACTTTCTTTTGAATAGCACAGATTGGCACCATTACATAAAAATGGATGGCCAAATTTTTTATCCTTCATGCCAAAACCGCCCATGGTTATACCTTGAAGACTCAAAAAGTCAAGGCCTTGAAAATGATGTAGAAAACCATTTTTAGGTAAGTAGGCAACCGGAGCTACGATCATTTTTGGCGATTGCTCTCTGATCTTTTTGTCCAAGATGCGCAGCCAGGATTCTGGGACCACACAATCGGCATCAGTCGTAATGATCCAATCAAAAGAGGCCATAGCTATTCCTTTTTTTATGGCCTTCTTTTTTGGAGATCCATTGTCTTTGTCATTGTTTAAAAGAGATATATTTAATCTTGAATGCTCTGCCTTGAATCGCTTGATAATTGATTCCGATGCGTCGGAGGAAGCATCATTGATCAAAAGAATTTCAAATTGGCTAGTTGGATAATCAAGCGCATTGAGACTTTCTAAAAGCTCGGGTAAATTCAATTCTTCATTTCTGAATGGAATCAGAATGGAAAAAGAACTGACAGGAGTTTCATGATCGCCAGAGACAGTTTTTAAACGCTCGATCCCTTTGCTCAAAAATAGTATCAAAAAGCCGTATAGAAGAGAAATTAAAAATGCAAGATATATCATTCCTTAAGCTTACTTTCACTAAATTTCAAAACTCTGCTGTCAAAAGTTAAGACATAGTAAC
>JAAESS010000222.1 GCA_024229195.1 Flavobacteriales bacterium
ATAAAAAACCATGACTTAAGTATCATGGTTTTTTTGTGACTATTGATTTGTGAATGAAGTATGTTAAATGAGCAGATTTGTCACTCATCTAATTTTATCTGAAGATAGTGGTATGATTTTTGAAATTAACGTTTTTTTATTCTTGTGAAATTATCCTAACTTTTGTCTCGATAAAAGCTAATATTAATTATTGACGATTATAATTTATTCCAAATCAAAATATTAAGATCCGATTTCAATCGGAAAAAATTAAAATTCTTATTATGAAAATCAGATATTTATCAATACTACTGCTAACATTGAGCTTAACTAGCTTTTCTTCCTTTTCTCAAACTGAGAACAATGAGCCTTTATTGGGCCTACCAGGAGATGGTCTTGATTTATATGCGGTTTTGGACTTGTTTCAAGAATCCAAAACAATCGAAGATTTTGAAAAGGCTTTAAATGAAGAAAAGTTAGGTATTGTTAATTTGGATCTAAATAACGATGGGGATAAAGATTTCATAAAAGTTGTTACAGAGCAAGATGGAGATAACTTCTTGTTCATTCTTCAAGACGATATTAGTGAAAAAGAAACCCAGGATGTTGCGGTAATTGCGGTATCGAAAGATGCAGCTGGTAAAGTTTCAATGCAAATCATTGGAGATGAAAAATTATATGGTAAAGATTATGTTGTTGAACCCCGAACAGAAACCACAAAAGCAGTGACTTCAAACCCTGCTTACGCTGGAGATGATCCTGTTACAGTAAATGTTCAAGCTACAACAGAAGTAGTCGTAGTGGAATCGACTCCTGTAGTTCAATATGTATACTCCACTACATACGTTCCCTATTACCCCACATATCATTATGGGTTTTACCCTGTTTGGTGGCGACCTGTTGCGATAATTGGTATTGGTATTTACAGGCATAATAATTGGTATCGTCATGGTCATTATCGTGGTGGACGCTATGGCCACACATCAGTCAATATCAATGTCAATAATCGAAACACCTATAATAATTACAATAAAAACAAAAGAAACACATCCAATACTGTAAACAACAATATTAAAAACGGTAATTTCAAAACAGCGGGTCAAGGAGGGTCTCGTCCTTCAACATCGCAGGGTAGTCGTGGATCAACCGCCTCTAACAGAGCATCTAATTCGAATAATCGAGCGTCAACATCTAATAATAGAGGTAACTCCTCAAATAAGGCTTCTACAGCGAATCGTTCGTCACGGAGTCCATCAACTTCTCAGTCTGGACGTAACTCAAATGACACTAAGAACTATAGCAATAATAGATCAAGCTCTTCAAATCGTTCTTCTGCCGGACGATCTATGGGGTCATCATCCCGATCTTCTGCTGCAAGTCGTCCATCAGGAGCAAGCAGAGCAGGTGGCGGTGGAAGAAGAAGATAATTGTTTCAATAATTCAATAAAAAAAGAGGCTGTTCAATGAACAGCCTCTTTTTACATGTATATCGTAACTGTTAATAATCAATAGGCATATCTGAAGCACTCATGTCTCGAAGACATACATATTGTCCGTTTCTTTTTTCAAAGAGACTCATGTAATTTCCTGTATTAATTGCCGTTTTGGTAGAATCTACAACAGTGTAATAGCCTATTTCCAATACCTGATTACCATCTGAAGATGGAAACACCTCTGTAGTTGTAAATGAAATTCGAGTATCGTTTGAGGCCTCATCTAATTGCAAAAATTGAATTCTTTCTTCTTTGGTTCTAAGTGGTGCCATATTTTGATAAAAAGTCACGGCATCATCTGCATAATAACCAATCTTTTTAATTTCACCAGTATTATAAATTTCTGCAAATTGATTCTCCCTAGCTTGAATTTCTTTCTTAATTTGTTCCTTATCGATTGATGAATTTTCAGCATTTCCTTCCTTAGAAATACAAGATGCCATCAATAAAACTAGTGATCCTAAGATCATAGATTTTCTAAACATATTTTTCATAATTGATATTTTAAACTATTTTGACTCTATGTTTAAATCAAAAGTAAGATAAAAACTGCAATTTACTCGGCTAAAACCTTTTAAACAAAACCAACTGGTGTTTCAATGACTTGTCCACACCATAATAACACGCTATTTAGCTGTCATAAATTTTAAATTGCTCTGAATGATAGCCTCCCAATACCAAAAATAATATTCAATACAGCGTATCATCAATAATTTAATCTTGTAGATTGTCTTGATATAAAATTCAGCAAAACATCGTGTGCATCAAGCTGAAATCAGCTTTAAATTTGACCATTTAAAAAGCTAACAATCTAATTATCTATACATTAACTCATGGCAATATTTTGCCAATTCAACTGTTATTACTATATTCGCCTTAAGAAGATAGTTGAATCCCCTAAGTTTCAAATTATTTTTTAGTAAAACTGATCAGCTAGTATTAAGGTAAATATCTAAATATTAGTGCTTTATGTGTTACACAAAAAGGAAGTTGAACGAAATTGCGCCTATGAAAAGAAAACTACACGCTACTTGTATCTTGTTGGCAGTTACGCTTATTTCCTTTGGACAAACGGATTATTCCAATGTGGAGTTTAGAAGCTACATCTACAAATACAAGGAATCTGACCCAAGAACTTCAGAACTTGGCATAGAAAAAGAATTACTCACTGAAATTGTACAACTGCTGGGAAAGGATCTTTATTCCAAAGAACAGCAGGATGAAATTGTCTACAAAACCTGGTTAGCTATGGCTAAACCGAGAGTTTTTGATTATGTCTTTAAGGACTTCGCAGTTTCTTCCAATAAAAACTGGGGCTCAGAAAACGGTAATGGTGAAATTGTATTGGAACCTAATCCATATCTTACGGACTGGACCGTAAGCGATGATGAATATCCTTATTTTCAATTGGCTCTAAATAAAATCCTTGAACACTTTCAATTAATGACTTATGGAGATGATGCAGAAAGCGTAGCTTCTTCCTTCAATGAATTGTTGATCACCAAAGATTTTAAATTTACGGCACCGAAAGAGAGTGATTGGGCATATTCATATATAGAAAGTGTTAATTCAGAATTAGAAAAAGAAGGACTAGTAGCCTTGGTAACAAAAGGTTATTACAACATAATAGTCTGTGATTTAAACAGCAAAGAACAGCTTACTGAACTGTTCGAAAAGTTTAGATGGGAATTGGTTCAACCATAAATCCTTTCTAAAACTCCCCTCATTAATCTGCTTTATCGTTTTAAAGCAGATTTTTTTTTAATTTTATCCAATAATTAGGTAGGTAAAACGTTTAATTTGCAATCAGAATCATTCTGTTAATTCAAAAAAAGGTGAAAAAATTCGTCATTTTATATATTGTGCTATTTTATTGCATGGGCTCCTTTGCGCAACAGAAGGATTATACGGCGATCAAATTCAAAAGCAAACTTAGAAATTATACCAAGGTATTGCCAAAAACCAAAGAATTTGGAATCGACAAGGAATTGTTTGTTCAATTGACAGATATGTTAACCATAGACCAATTCTCCGAAGCTCAGAAAGCAGATTTAGCCAATAAAATATGGTTGGCAGTCTCTAACCCACAGAAATTTGATTTTGTTTATAAGGATTACTCTTTGAAAACAATTAAAAACTGGGGTATTAAAATAAAATTTGAGGATCCAAACTTTGAACCTAATCCCTACTTGGCCAAATGGACATTAACTGAAGATGAATTTATTTATGCACATTGGGCCATAACTCAAATTCTAACCTATGAAGGTTTAATAGCATACAGCGAAAAAGCCAAAGTGGCTCAAAAGGCTATTAATGAATTGATCCTATTAGAAAAATTAAAGTTTTATCAGGCAAGACCTGATGAATACGCCTACGACTATCTTCATAGAAACAATGAGTTACTTAAAAAAAGAGGACTTGTGGTTCTCATACGTAATTATCACTTTGACTATATTGTCTGTAAAATCGACGATAAAGACAAAGTGATTGAATTATTGAATAGACTCAAATTAGAGTATATAGTTCCTTAATAGATATTATTTTTCTTCTCTCGCAAAAGCATCCAAGGGGTCACCAAATCCAATAAACAGAATACAAGGATCATCTTCAATTTTGATAAAAAAACATTTGGTTTCATGTTTAAGGTTTTAAGATTAGTTACTCGATAAGGTACGTTTTTTATAATTAAGCTTGTTTTTGTTGTGCTATTTCTTTTCATTCTGAGTAAAATTCGATTGGCAACGACTAAACCTTGAATGGCTTCAAACTCTTCAGCTCGTCGATTTTAGACATAAAAAAACCGCCATAAAGGCGGTTTTTAATGGGTTAGTTTATTTTGGCAAAATTATTCTAATACTTAACTGATTTGGTATTGATCATACTTCCATCTTCCAATTTGGCTTCAATCAGCATAATCGTTCCAGTTCTTACACTTGAAGTATTCAATTCAAATGATCTCTCACCTGGAGTTCCTTGAATAATCATCCTACCCAGCAAATCATAAACTCTGATTTCATTGACCAACTTACCAGAATTAACCTTCATCATATCAAAATCATTCACGACACTGAATAAACCTTCATCAATAAGCTCCTTATCACCAAGATCAGCATTTCTATTTACAAATTCAAGTCTGAACCTGTCTGTAAATTCACCTTTCTTGGTTGCTTCGAACTCATAATCAGATTTGTTAAGATCATGCTTGATATTCAAATAAGTATCTACCAATATAATTTCAGAATCATTCATCGCACCTTGCTTCTTATTGATACTCATTTTGAACCATCCTGTTTTTTTAGTATCGAAACCAAGACCTACAGTTCGTCCTGCACCATAAGCACCGAGTTCTTGAATCATAAATTTATCAGCACCAATTGTAGAATAAAATTTAGTCTGTTTTTCAATTAAGCTGATTCCAGAATCGTACAAATTACCGATCGCATCATAATACTTATCATAACCATCAGTTGCCCCATCCATAAAACCAACAAGAATATCTGTCTTTTCCG
This sequence comes from Flavobacteriales bacterium, assembly GCA_024229195.1. Taxonomy (GTDB): domain Bacteria; phylum Bacteroidota; class Bacteroidia; order Flavobacteriales; family Flavobacteriaceae; genus Lutimonas. Next base: position 4,982 of record JAAESS010000222.1, read on the forward strand.
TTCCTAGTTTCAACCGTAACCAAAGTTTGTCAGCGATTTGATCATCGCTATTACCTGCCTTAGAGGACTGACTTTTATAGAACTGAGTATTCTGACCAACTAACAATTGAGAACTACTGAAGGTAACATTTCCAAATGCAAGGCTTCGTATCATAAAGCCTTGACCAGAAGAAATATTCTTAGTTACCCCATCTGTAGATTGCCCTAAGGAATTAAAATACACATAATCTCCATCAAAATATTCTCCTGTATCAGGATCAATTTCAGTACCATGGGTCCAAAGTGCTATTTCACTTACGTTTCCATTATCCTCCATTACCTTAAGTATATCAATCGCTGCGGGAAAAGGATTTCCCATCATATTGAAATTCTCATTTGCAGTTCCTAAATCTGGAGTTCCACTATACCACAATCCTCCAGTAAATGCTCCTTTGTGTGGAATTCCTGTAAATGTAAGTGTTTGAATACCCGGAGCTGAACCCGGCGCAGCGTAACCTTTTCCGCGTCCCATTGCACCGGAAGAATTCCACCAATACTTATAATTAGTTCCAGCGTAAACAGGGTTTTCATTACCTCCTCTAAAATCGAATATACGATCTGGAGCAACGCCAGTGAAAATCGTTGACAATTGAGATCCTTCTACTGGTGAAGCCCAATATGTCATATCTGTTAAATAATTATCCAACGGAGTTGACTTTTCAATTTTAGTTATTGTACCTAAAGATGCTCCATTATCAAATACGACTAAGGTCTCAGTATCACCTATCGTTAAAGTACCATTCACCTCTAAATCTCCATACAAAACAATACTATTGCTTGTTGCACCATTCGAATCAAAAATTGCATCGACTCCGGCATTAATGATCAAATTACAGGCCGTGAAGGTATTTGCAGCTCCTGTAAAGGAAGTTGCAATAATAGCTGTTCGTGTTTGATCAGGATCACCATTCGACCAAGTTGAACCATCAAAACTTGTCTCACCTATTACTTGAGTTCCCAATGCAAGATTTGTTGATGCTAAAGCGTTATTCACATCACCTAAGCCAATAAGCGTCCAATCATTTGCATCAAAAACTATATGGGCCTCTTCAGATGAACAGCCTCCTTTGATATATCCAACATTAATTCCCCAAGGGTCCGGAGCTTGACTTGGTCCAGTAGAAACATTACCTATTATATCTACTCTATTATTATAAGAATCTGAATCATTCGTGGTTGAAATTAAAATGACATCATCACCAAGGTTAAAAGTACAAACCGGAGAATCAATCTGCGTTGCAGTACCTATATTACCCGAAAGCGGTAGTGCTGGGGTACCATTTCTAAATAGTAAAACTTCTCCAGCGACCATAGCTGGAATAGCTGTACTCTGATCTGGTGCCTGACTATCTATAATACCTGCTCTTGCTGTGGTTTGATCGTACAATGCCAAGAAGTACGAGTCCGCTGGAAGATCCGATCCTGAAATATTTGTGACTTCAATCCATTTATCACCCGCATTAAAACCATCATAATATTGTGAGATCATTAGTTGATTTGGTAAAACTGTTACGCCTTCAGCGCTTAAAAGGAGTACAAAAATCTGATCTGACAAATCTACATCATTACTTATGATAACTAAACTTCCACTTTTTACACCTTCCGAAAGAGCATTGAAGGTTACATCAAAAGTTTCACTACCTCCTGCTGGGATAGTTAAATTTGGTGTTGTAATCGAAAAATCAGTAGGATTGGCGTTAGAAAATACGGAAATAATTAAGTCTTCATCACCTGTGTTTTCAATCGTAAATTGATTTGTTGCTGGCGAGCCGACAATAACTGATTCAAAATCAGAACCATTTGCAGCGCTAGCAGCAGCACTGCTAATTATATCAATTCCGTTTCCTGTTATATTAATTTGCGCTCCTGGCGCAGGAGGTGCATCAACATCTATTGTCCAGCCTTTACCTACTAAATCATCAAAAGCAGGTTGGGCGGCTGATGATAAGTCCTCATTACCCGCAATTGTTAATGTACCATCTGATAAACCAAAAGCGTCCAATTGATTGACAATGGCGTCTAGATTTGTTGACGTTAATGAGTTTCC
>JAAESS010000223.1 GCA_024229195.1 Flavobacteriales bacterium
CTAATTTTATGGCGTCCTCTAAGCTATGAACAACCTCGCATCCTTCTTTTTTGTATGAGATATTTCTGGTGATAATAATGGATCTTCTATTTGGCAAGGGTTTACCAATTGATTCAAAGGTGTTTCTACCCATGATGATTGTATGCCCTGTGGTTACCTTTTTAAAACGCCTTAAATCTGCAGGTAAATGCCAAATTAAATCATTGTCTTTACCAAGCTCACTGTTTAATCCTATGGCAGCAATTATTGTTATCATAAAAATTTATATGGCTACTGCGCCTTTAATGTGTGGATGCGGATTATAATTTAAAAGCTCAAAATCATCAAAATTAAAATCAAAAATACTATTGATTTCAGGATTTATTTTCATTGTTGGTAATGGTCTAGCTTCTCTAGATAATTGTAATTCTAGTTGTTCATAGTGATTACTGTAAATATGAGCATCCCCGAATGTATGGATAAACTCTCCTGCTTCATAACCACAAACTTGAGCCATCATCATTGTAAATAGTGCATAAGATGCTATATTAAACGGCACCCCTAAGAAGATGTCTGCACTTCTTTGATAAAGTTGACAAGATAGCTTCCCTTCAGATACATAAAATTGAAAAAATGCATGACATGGTGGTAGGGCTGCTTTTCCATTGGCCACATTTTCTGAAAAAGAGGCTGAATTATCTGGCAATACACTTGGGTTCCAAGCTGAGATTAACATCCTTCTGCTATCAGGGTTATTTTTCAAAGTTTTGATAACTTCTTTTAATTGATCTATATCATCACTATTCCATGGATTAAATTCCATGCTTTGTTTGCTATATCTTCAAGAGGGAACTTCTTGATAGGTGTTTTAGAGGTGGATGTAAAACTTGTCCCTAAAG
>JAAESS010000224.1 GCA_024229195.1 Flavobacteriales bacterium
CTTTTAACAGCATGAGACTTGAGAAAATGTATAGAGCATATGGCGCTGAGTTTACTGAAGAAATTTCTGCGCTCGAAGCAGGAATGGATAGGTTCCTAGATCTGAGTCGTAATTTTATTGGGTCTGATAATATCAATGAGCGCCAATCAAAAGGGGTAGAAACTAAGCTAGCCTATCTCATCTTTGATGATGAGATTCCAGCAGAGTGTTTTGGAAATGAGGCTGTCTTCGATGGTGATACTCTTAGCGGAATTATAACAAGTGGTGCTTATGGCTATAGAGTTGGCCATAGTGTCGCATTTGCCTACCTCAATCCGAGCCACTGCTCTGAAGGAAAAGCGCTCAGAGTTGAAACTTCTCTGGGAACTCGAAAATGCCATGTCTCTATGAAAGCGGCTTATGACAACGACAATGAAAAACTTCGCTCGTAAATGACATCTATACTAAAATGCTTTTTTAAAAAACATAAGTTATGAGTGAACAAGTTAGACTAAAACAAATCAAAAGTCCTTGTGTTAGTATTTGTAAATATAATAAAAACAACTTCTGTGTTGGTTGCAAACGTCACATGAATGAAATTTTTGATTGGTTTGATTTTTCTGACGAAATGAGAACTGCAATCATGCAGGATTTATTGACTCGTGATATTGATGCGAACGCTTAATAGTTTATCATTTAAAAATAGAACAAACTAAAGCCAACACCAATCATCACTACGCCAAAAAACCTATTCACTCTCAAGGCCATTTTTTGACTACTTATTAGTTGCCTTAATTTTTTTCCTAGAACGCCAATAACTACTAAACCAATCAGCAGTGAAATGGCAACCGTGGCTAAGATTTTCAGTCCATAAGATAAACTTACTTGATTCAGATCAATCAGAGATGGCAGGACTGAAAAATAGAAAATCATCACCTTTGGATTAGTTCCAGCTAAGAGGAAACCGGTCAGTAATTCTTTCAAATGAGATTGAGCTGAAATGTCATGATCCATACTGAATTTTCCAGCCTTCCATTGCGAATAGCCCAAATAAAATAAATAGCAAGCTCCAAAATATTGGACGGCATTTGTAACAGGTGTAATCAATTCAGCGAGTGCATTTAAAGAAAAAATGACAATGGCTAAATAAGATAAATCACCCAGCGTCATTCCAACTGAAAAGAATATTGCTGAGGTTAGGCCTCTTGAAGTAGAAATAGAAAGAAGTGCCAGAGTCCCCGGACCAGGAGTCACTGCAAAAATAAAAAGGGTAAATCCAAGGACTAAAAAAATATTTATTTCCATAATATATCGCTACCCATAGCTATCTAAAAGGGATCATATTTTTTATCTTCAAGTCGTTGAGGACGAATAGAGCAATAACGGCCATTAAAATCCCAATAGCATTTTTAATAGTAATCATTTCTCCAAAGAAAATTGCGCCTAATGCAATTGCAAAGAATGGAGTCAATATTGAAAAAGCCGAGCTTTTTTTAGA
>JAAESS010000225.1 GCA_024229195.1 Flavobacteriales bacterium
CAATCTGAACAGTTTTTTAAGAAATATATGCGTTCCTGGCCTTATTATATTTCCAATGACTTCAAATGGCAGGAAAATAATATCAACTCTCCAAAAACAATTCATTTTCACGGATTACCTAAAAATATAAGTCAGATAAAACATGTTGGCTCTTTATTAAAAGACTTACATCGAGATACTGGTATTTCAGACACAGCGTTGATTTTAGGAAATGAGAAACTATTACCATCATTACTGAATTCTATCCCTAAAGAAATTCCCAAGGCCAATATCACAATGGGATATGAGCTGCAAAACGCTCCGCTAAACACTTTTTTTCAGGCACTTTTTAAACTACACCTTAATCGATCCAAATGGAACAAGGAAGGATCCTTTTATTACAGGGATCTTATAGCTATTCTTAATGATCCAATAATTAAAAGTCAATGGATCAGTCATACAAAAGTTGAAAAAGGACTTCGAGAAATTCTTTATGATGATCATGTTATTTTTGTTTCTGAAGATCAATTGATGCGTCTTATCGAGGATATAGAAGATCTTTCTGAATTGTTTAAACTAATCTTTTTGGAATGGGATTCCGAGGTCAATTTAATCATTGAAAAGATTACTAAAACCATAGAGTATCTCAAGAATGTAAATGAACAGTACAAACTGGATCAGGAATACTTCTACAGGTACTTTAATATTTTTGTGCAACTTTCTAATCTCAATAAAAACTTTGGGTTTATTGATAATTTAAACACCCTTTATCAAATCTTCCAACAATTACTTAAAACTGAAAAGTTATCATTTCAAGGAGAACCTCTAGAAGGTTTGCAAATTATGGGACTGCTTGAATCGAGGGGGCTTGATTTCAAAAATATTATCATCACTTCTGTCAATGAAGGTTTTTTACCAGCATCAGGAAGTAATAACTCGTTTATTCCCTTGGATATAAAACTGGAGAAGAAAATTCCTACCTTTTTTGAAAAGGATGCGATTTTCTCATACCACTTTTTCAGATTATTACATCGTGCAGAAAACGTTTACTTGATTTACAATAGTATTACCGATGATTTCGGATCAGGCGAGCCGAGCCGATTCATAAGGCAGCTCAATGCCGCAAAAGCTCTGGGCCAGCTGGATAAGGTGCAGTTTCGAAAAAAAATGATCAGTCCGAAATTAAATCCATCACCACTGACTTTGAACAAGATCATCAAAACAGAAAAGGTCATGTTGAAACTCTCAAAGCTTGCAGAAAAAGGGTTTTCACCAAGTTCTCTGACAAATTATATTAGAAATCCACTTGATTTTTATAAAAGAAGTGTTCTCGGTATAAGAGAGTTTAAAGAAATTGAAGAAACTATTGCCGCCAATACTTTTGGAACTATTGTTCATGACACCTTGGAACAACTCTACCTGCCTTTCATAAACAAAACATTACAGACCAAAGATGTCAAATTGATGATCGATTTAGTTGACGATGAAGTAACCCGACAATTTAAAAAGAGTTATTCCTCCAAAGCCATTACTTCAGGAAAGAATTTTTTAGCTTTCGAAATTGCCAAACAATTTGTAATCAATTTTTTGAATTTCGAGCTAAGTCAGCTTAAACAAGAAAAAATAATCAAGATTTTAGGACTTGAAGTACCTGTTGAAATAGAACATGAAGTCAGAGGGATCAATATGAAAGTAAAATTAAAAGGTAAAATAGACAGGATCGATCAAGTCAATGGTGTTTACAGAATCATGGATTATAAAACAGGAAAGGTTACAAAAAGTCAACTAAAAATCAATGAATGGGAGTTGATAAGCTCTGAAGAAAGATACAATAAAAGTTTTCAGGTCTTAACTTATGCCTACCTCTATATCAATAAGAATAATTTGACCTTAGAGGACCTTTCATTGGAAAGTGGAATAATTTCCTTTAAAAATCTAAAAGATGGTTTTATGCCCTTTAATGGTAGCTTGATCAATGAAGAGATTATTTCCTCGTTTGTCCTTGAACTTGACAAACTCATCTCTGAAATTTTTGATGTAAGTATCCCTTTTCAGGAGAAAGAGTTACCGGTATTTTATTTTTAATACAATTCATTATTTTTGTGGCTATGAGAAAAATTAAAAATATAAAAATTAGGGGTAAACATGTTCGCCCTATCCTGACAGATTTTTTTTACAATGAAAATGGTGCTCCAAAAGATATTGTCATCTTTTGCCATGGATACAAAGGTTATAAAGACTGGGGTGCATGGAATCTGGTGGCAGAGGAATTTGCCAAACAAGGCTTTTTCTTTGTTAAATTAAACTTTTCTCATAATGGTGGCACAGCTGAACAACCTATTGATTTTCCCGATCTCGAAGCCTTTGGACAAAATAATTTTTTAATTGAACTCGATGATTTCGATTCAGTTATTTCGTGGCTATCCGACGAAAATCCTTATCAAAAAGAAATAAATCCCAACAATATATCTGTGATTGGTCATTCAAGAGGTGGTGGCATTGTGGTTTTAGCAGCAGACAAAGACAAACGTATTAAAAAGGTGATCTCATGGGCAGGAGTATCAGATTTTGCCGGTCGGTTTCCAAAGGGTGAAGTACTCGAGTTGTGGCGAAAAAATGGCGTGGCCCATATCACAAATGCCAGAACAAATCAGCAAATGCCTCATTACTTTCAATTTTATACCAGTTTTAAAGAAAATGAAGCTTTCTTGACCATCAAGACAGCAGCTGAACAATTATCTATTCCATATCTCATTGTTCATGGAAATGCAGATGAAACAGTTCCTGTTACAGAGGCCAATAATCTTAATATCTGGAATTCTGACAGTCAACTGGAGATTATCGAAGGTGCCAATCATACCTTTGGAAGCGCACAGCCATGGACTGATCAACTATTACCTGAACATTTGTCTATTGCAGTAAAACGAACATTGGAATTTCTTAAGTAGTTAAGCTCTCGTCAAATTACAGATTTAGAATTTTAATCTATTTTCATGTTAACCTTTCTACGACTCATGTTATTAATGGATACTTGTTGTAATCAGTTAAAATAACGATGAACAAATGAGTATTTTGGATGTATTGTTTCTCTTTTTTAAAGAGTAACCCGAAAAGGGCCATTAGATTTGGCTCTTTTTGTGATGTAAAGAATTCTCATTTTCGTAACTTTAGATGACTTGTTTAATTCCTTAATACTGCCATATGAGATTTTTTAAATTTTTGTCGATGTTTATCCTAATAAGCTTTTTGTCTACCAATAGTCTGGAAGCTCAATTACTTAAAAAATTAAAAAAAAGAGTTCAGGAAGCAACTGAAGATGTCATTGCTGAAAAAGCAGCCCAAAAAGCTGAGCAGGAAGTAGGAAAAACTCTGGATAGTTTGTTGGACATTGATCCGGACTACCAGGCAAATTATCAAAGACAAATGAGTCAATTCATGCTAAGTGGCAGTGAAGACATCCCTATAGAGGAATCATATACCTTCCAAACAAGAGTTACTTACGAATTCACCATGACAGAAAGAGACCAAACCTCTACGGTAAATTATGAAATGTGGTTTCCGAAAAATGACGGTTATATGGGAACAAAGGTGATGGATCAACCAGATAGCGACCCAAAAGATATGCCTAGCTCAGTCGTATCAATTATAGATGATAAAAATCAAGCTATGATCATACTTATGGAAGAGCAAAAAATTGCCCAGCTGCTTTCAATGAGTAAAATTCAAGAAATTGCTGAAGTTGAAAAAGAAACTGAGTCAGAAATGACCGCATTTAATTCACTTCAAAAAACAGGAAATACAAAAAAAATATTGGGTTATGACTGCGAGGAATTTTATTCTCAGAATGAAACAAACAAATTGACTTTTTGGGTCACCCAAGATTTAGAATTGTTTCAGAAAAATATGTTTTTTAATATCAGTAAATCTTTAGGTGGCAATACTTTTGAAAATATCCCAGAAACTGCAAAGGGATTTATGATGGAGATGCGCTTTGAAAATTTATCCACCGTGGAAACTGGTATCATGACTGTAACCGACATAAAAAAGTCTGAAAAAGTCATTACCATGGCTGATTACCAGCTTATGAATCTCAGTCGCTTCATGCAAAAATAGTTTCCTTAAAAATGAAGAATTGATACTTATTTGATTTACAAAAAAGTAGTTGTTAAGTAATAAAACTTTTCTGTTTTCTCACCATATCTTCCAAATACTTTTTAACGGTTCTGTTAAAAACTTTAGATACAATGTGGATAACTAAGATTTTATATTTGAACAAAATGTCAAATCTTTGCATTGCAATCATCCCTGCTATTTTATTCATTTTTCACTTAACTATACGATAATTATGTCACATATAGAGCCCATTTTACGTCCCAACAAAGACCGATTTGTTATTTTTCCTATTCAACACAACGATATTTGGGATTGGTATAAAAAACAAGAAGCTTCTTTTTGGACAGCTGAAGAAATAGATCTTGAGCAGGATGTTATTGATTGGGAAAATAAACTAAATGATGATGAGAGATATTTTATCAAGCACATTTTAGCATTTTTTGCGGCATCTGACGGGATAGTTAATGAAAATTTAGCGGAAAACTTTGTAAGTGAGGTTCAATACACAGAAGCTAAGTTTTTCTATGGCTTTCAGTTGATGATGGAAAACATACATTCTGAAGTTTATTCGCTTCTTATTGATACATACATCAAGAATGATAATGAGAAAAATGAACTTTTTAAAGCTATTGAAATTTTCCCTGCGATCAAGAAAAAAGCCGATTGGGCACTTCGATGGGTGGACAGCGATAGTTTTGCTGAGCGATTAATCGCTTTTTCAGCTGTGGAGGGTATTTTCTTCTCAGGTAGCTTTTGTTCGATTTTTTGGATGAAAAAAAGAGGCCTTTTACCTGGTCTTACTTTTTCAAATGAGTTGATCAACAGAGATGAAGGTCTACATGCTGATTTTGCAGTTTATCTGCACCAAAACCATATGATCAATAAGGTGCCAAAAGAAAGAATTACAGAAATTCTTGTGGATGCATTGAATATAGAAAGAGAATTTATCACTGAATCTCTTCCTGTAAGTTTGATTGGTATGAACTCTAGTCTGATGACACAATACTTGGAGTTTGTTACCGATAGGTTATTGATGGAATACGGCTGTGAAAAAGTTTATAATGCTACAAATCCTTTTGATTTTATGGAAATGATCTCCCTTGAAGGGAAAACTAATTTCTTTGAAAAAAGGGTGTCAGAATATCAGAAAGCCGGTGTAAAATCTGGTGGTACAGGAAGTATTTCCTTCGACGCTGATTTCTAACATTTCATTATTTTTTTGAGATTTTTAAAAGTCATCTTTTTGATAGTTTATCTGTTGGGCAATTATTAACCATAGATTGTTAACAACATCTCAAACAGTTTTCAGAATCGACTTGTGTTTTATTTTATTTTAGAACTAATAAAAGTCTATTCAAATTCATTACAATTTCGCATTCAGATATTGTAAATTTTAAAGAGTAATACGGGCTCATGACTAAGGCATGAGAATAACTAACCTTAATAAACATAATAAATAAATGTATGTAGTAAAAAGAGACGGCAAAAGAGAACCGGTAATGTTCGATAAAATTACCGCAAGAGTAAGAAAATTATGCTATGGATTAAACGATTTAGTTGATCCTATCAAAATTTCGATGAGAGTAATAGAAGGGATATATGATGGGGTAACCACTTCGGAATTAGATAATCTTGCAGCGGAAATCGCCGCCACTTTGACAACTACACATCCTGATTTTGCAAAAGTTGCAGCTAGAATAGCTGTTTCCAATTTACATAAAAACACTAAAAAATCTTTTAGTGAAACCATGACAGATCTTCATGATTATGTGAATCCAAGAACGGGTAAGAAAGCTTCAATGATCGCTGAAGATGTTTATAAGATCATACAGGATAATGCAGACAAACTAGATTCGACAATTATCTATAATCGTGATTTTGGTTATGATTTTTTCGGCTTTAAAACTCTTGAAAGGTCATATTTACTCAAGATCAATGGAGAAATTGTTGAAAGACCTCAGCATATGCTTATGAGGGTCTCTGTGGGGATCCATAAAGAAGATCTTGATGCTGCGATTGAAACTTATGAATTGATGAGTAAGCGCTTTTTCACTCATGCGACGCCAACTCTTTTTAATGCAGGTACTCCAAAACCTCAAATGTCCTCCTGCTTCCTATTACAAATGCAAGATGATAGTATTGACGGTATCTATGACACACTAAAGCAAACTGCTAAAATATCTCAGTCAGCAGGTGGGATTGGTCTTTCTATCCATAACGTTAGAGCTACCGGCTCTTATATAAGAGGTACGAACGGTACTTCTAACGGAATTGTGCCTATGCTAAGAGTATACAACGATACTGCCAGGTATGTTGACCAGGGAGGCGGAAAACGTAAAGGTTCGTTTGCTGTTTATTTAGAGCCTTGGCATGCTGATGTTTTTCAATTTCTTGATTTGAAAAAGAACCATGGTAAGGAAGAGATGAGAGCAAGAGATTTATTCTTTGCTATGTGGATTCCTGATTTGTTTATGAAACGAGTTGAGGAGAACGGAGAATGGACTTTGATGTGTCCTAATGAATGTCCTCACCTTTTCGATACGTATGGTGATGAGTTTGAAAAACTATATACGAGCTATGAGCAAGTTGGTAAAGGAAGAAAAACGGTTAAAGCCAGAGAGTTATGGGAAAAAATTCTTGAAGCTCAGATCGAGACTGGTAATCCTTATATGCTGTATAAAGATGCTGTCAACAGGAAATCAAATCATAAGAATCTAGGTACGATCCGATCATCAAACTTGTGTACTGAAATAATGGAATACACGGCACCTGATGAAGTTGCTGTTTGTAATCTTGCCTCTATTGCCATTCCGATGTTTGTATCTGAAGGTGCAGATGGTGTCAAATTCTTTGATCATAAAAAACTGTTCAAGGTGACCAAAAAGATCACAAAAAATCTTGATACAGTAATTGATCAAAATTTCTACCCAGTTCCTGAGGCTGAAAACTCAAATATGAGACACAGGCCTGTAGGTATTGGAATTCAAGGTCTTGCTGATGCTTTTATCATGCTAAGATTGCCTTTTACAAGTGAAGAAGCTAAAAAGTTAAATCAAGAGATCTTTGAGACTATCTATTTCGCCTCTTTAACCGCTTCTATGGAACTTGCTAAAGAGAAAGAGCCTTATTCGTCATATAAAGGATCTCCAATCTCACAAGGCGAATTCCAGTTCAATATGTGGAACATAAGTGAAGACGAACTTAGCGGACGATGGGAATGGAAAAAATTAAGAAAAAGTATTGCTAAAAATGGTGTGAGGAATTCTTTATTGGTTGCTCCTATGCCTACTGCTTCCACGTCACAGATTTTAGGTAATAACGAAGCTTTTGAACCTTATACGTCTAATATCTACACCAGAAGGGTATTGTCTGGTGAATTTATTGTGGTAAATAAACACCTTTTGGAAGATCTTGTGAATCTGGATTTATGGGATAATGATATGAAAGAAGATATCATGCGTGCAAACGGCTCCATACAACATATTGAAAGCATTCCACAGGAATTAAAAGATTTGTACAAAACTGTTTGGGAAATGAGCATGAAAGACATTATTGATATGGCTCGTCATAGAGGTTATTTTATTGACCAGTCTCAATCTTTGAACCTGTTTATGAAAGATCCTGATTATTCGAAACTTACTTCAATGCATTTTTACGCATGGAAATCAGGTTTAAAAACCGGTATGTATTACTTGAGAACAAAATCTGCAGTGAATGCAATTCAGTTTACGGTTTCTAAAAAGACTGATGAGTTGCCTGCAGGAGCTGTTGAAGAACAACCTCTGACAGGAGAGGAATTAAAAGAAATGATCATTAAATCAAAAGAGAATCCTGACGATTGTCTTATGTGTGGATCTTAATAAAGATCTTATTGGTCATCCAATAAAAAAGAGGAATCTACTTAGGTTCCTCTTTTTTTATAATAGTTCCTAAGAAAAACTTTATTGTAAAATAATTTTGACAAAGAAAATTCATAAAACTAATTTTTTAGTTTAATCAATTCTTGAGCAATCATAATTTATCTGTTAGACTCAAGTTAATTTATTTATGGTCAATTTTGTAAATTCCTGTGGTAATTAGTAAGTTTATATGGAAAACCCTCTTGTATGATCAAACGATGGATCTTTTTGATTGTTCTCGTTGTTTTGGGACTAGTTTTATTTTTTAATCCTAATTTTAAGACGATTGCAGCTGGTGTATCTATTCTGTTGTTCGGGATGATCACCCTGGAGGAAGGATTTAAAGTTTTTACCAAAGGACCACTCAGATCTGTCTTGGCCAAGGCAACCAATAAACTCTATAAGAGTATTCCATTAGGAGCCCTTGTAACGGCACTTATACAATCAAGTTCTCTTGTATCTGTAATTACCATCTCCTTTATCAGTGCGGGTCTTATAAGTCTTGCCGGAGGTATAGGTTTGATCTTTGGAGCAAATATTGGTACTACAGCGACCGCTTGGCTCGTAGCCGGTTTTGGTCTTAAGATCAAGATTTCTGTATTGGCAATGCCTATGCTGATCTTTGGAATCATTTTCTCTTTCCAAAAAAGTAAATCCTTTAAGGGAGTAGGTAATATATTAACAGGACTTGGATTCTTTTTTCTTGGGATTTATTTTATGAAAGAAGGTTTTGATGTTTTTAGTCAATATTTTAACCTTACTGTATACGCAGTTCCGGGGTTTTTAGGAGTTTTAATCTATACCGGTATAGGTATATTTATGACTACTATTCTACAGTCAAGTAGTGCCTCACTTGCTTTGATTCTTACAGCACTTTTTGCAGGTCAGATACAATATGAAAATGCCCTTGCCCTTGCGATTGGAACCAATATAGGAACTACTATCACTGCATTGATCGGATCTGTTGGTTCAAATACTGCCGGAAAAAGACTTGCCGTAGCTCACTTGATCTTCAACTTTATCACAGGTATCGTTGCCCTTTCCTTTATTTATCCATTAGCCAATCTGGTCGACAGGCTGTCAGAACTCGTAGGAATTGCGCAAGATGACTACACCTTAAAATTGGCTCTTTTTCATACCATATTCAATCTACTTGGTGTGTTGATCATGATTCCGCTAATTAAAAAACTGGAAAAATTATTGATTAATTTAATTAAAGATCATAAAGTAAGAGATATCGATGAACCTAAATTTCTTAATATCACGTCTCTGGAATTTCCGCAAACTGCCATTGCTTCACTTGAAAAAGAAACTAAATATCTTTTTGAGAATGCAATTTTTGAAATTGTGACACATGCCTTAAATATACACAGGAGTGGTCTTTTATCAGATTTGAAATCAAAGTTATTGGTTAAAAAATCTCAATCAGAAATAGATATTGATATAAGAGATCTATATGCCCATAAGGTGAAAAGTATATATGGAAAAATATTAGAATATGCGGCCATTGCTCAATCTGAACTTGAATTGAGTAAAGAACAGCATCAAAGAATCTCAGAGATAAAAATAGCTAATCGAAAAATGGTTGAGATCATCAGAGATGTTAAAGAACTTCGAAGAAATATTTCTATATATACTTACTCTGATAATCAGTACATTAAAAAAGAATACAACAAATTTAGAAGAATGGTGGTCAAGGTATTAAGAACCATTTATTTATTTAGAATTGAAGAGAACACGGACGATCATTACGAAAAGCTAATGGAAATCAGAAATAAAGCCAGGGAAACCTCAAGAATAGGCAATAAAGGGATCAACAATATTATCCGGAAAAATTTGATCAGCTCAAATATGGCCTCTTCATTGGTCAACGATCATGACAATGTCAATGACATGATCAAAAAACTCATTGAAGTTGGAGAGTTATTGTACAGTGAAAAAGACAGTATACTTGAAACTGAATAATCATCTAAATTTAGATACTAAATTCTTTGATCTCCGCTAGATTTCTTTTTTATCATGTTCCTCGTAATAGAGGTTCAGTATATTTATACATGCCAAAATCAAATCTTTCGTTTCTAAAAGAATAATAAAATACAATGTTGTATTCTTAGGACTCGTTGAGTCGCTCTCTCTGGTTCTTTCAACCTGTTGTTGAATAGATGCCTTAACCTCTTCCAATAAGGTCTGTTTTGAATGAATGATATCAGGAACAATTTTATCAAAAGAACGCGAATCAAATACATCACTTATATTAGAAAACAGAATCAATAATTTATCATTGATTTCTAAAAGTTCCTCCGTTTGCCTTTTCTTCAGCTTCTTGTGCTGATTATTTACGTGTTTATGACTTACTTTTGCAATAAGGCTTGATGATTGAGCAACATCCTGTAAACTACCAATTACATCAATGTAAAATTTACTGGCTCCAAGGTATGAATCGTCGAGGTCTTTTATAAAATAAAAAATATCGTTCTGCAGATCTTCAACCTCTGACTCCAGTTTCACAACTGATTGTTTCGCCTTACTAAGTTTATTCAAGTCTTGATTGATCAATCCTTTTATGGTTTGTGCATTGATTTTTCCAACTCGTTTTAGTGCTTTTGATATATTATCTGCACTTTCCTCAATAACGCCATGAATAGAACCGCTTTCTGCCTTATTCAAGCTATCTTCTACTTTCGCCTCTTTTGATTTTTTACTGTGCTTGATATAGTTTCTTGAAATTAACAGAACTGCCAATAACAATAAAACAGCAATCATACTAGCTCCTCCAAGGTGTATTAAATAGGCAACCGTTCCAGCCGCAATAAATGCCACAATTGCCGTGAAAAACCATCCTCCAATTACATTCAAAACTCCTGCTACTCTGTATACTGCACTTTCGCTTCCCCATGCTCTGTCTGCTAATGATGTTCCCATAGCAACCATAAAGGTTACATAAGTAGTTGAAAGCGGTAACTTCATTGAAGTAGCAATTGAAATAAGAACACTGGCCACCATAAGGTTTACAGCGGCTCTCACCATATCAAAGGCAGGTAGTTCATGTTTTTTAGTTTTAGATAGTTTTATTACTGGTTTTTTAAACTGACGTTCTATCTTTTGCTGCAATTTGTCCGGTACGACAATAGCTGTATAATCAGAAATCATCATCGTCATTTTAACCAGATTTCTAGATAAAAAATGTGGTTCAAATCTTTCTTTAGTGTCCTCCTGACTTGATAAATCGATAGATGTTTTTACTACATTTTTCGCTTTACTTGACAACCAAAGGGTAAGTACCATGATCAGTCCGGCAGCAACAAGAAATAGAGTTGGTGTAGGCACCTTCTTACTCAATACATCCATTCTAAATTCAGTTGCAGGAATTCCCGATGCAGACCAAGCCTCATAAGATTGCCAGGCAGCGATTGGTACTCCGATAAAATTAACCAGGTCATTTCCTGCAAATGCCAGTGCTAAAGCAAATGTGCCAATTATGATGATGACCTTATAAATATTAAGCTTAAAAACAACAACAGCCAGATAAGATAGCAATGACCAAACCACAAAACTTACGGCAATAATCATCATGGTTTTCCCTTCAATTAAAGGCTTGATATTCGCGTAATAATCCGTTCCTTTTAATCCTTTAATAAATATAAAATAAGTGATCGCTGCCAAAGCGAAACCGCCAAAAACAGCACCAACCCACTTTGCCTTTTTTTCAAAATCAAAGGATAGTAATACCCTGGATACATATTGTACAATGGCTCCCACAGAGAACGCAACAATGACCGATAATAATATTCCTATTATGATTTCAGTCGCCTTTTCTGTATTGATATATTTTACGACATCAGAAAAAGAACCATTATCAGCACCAATTTTGATCAGGGCCATGGCTACAGCTGCTCCTAATAATTCAAATACTATAGAAACTGTGGTAGAAGTTGGCATTCCGAGTGTATTGAAGAAATCCAGCAATAAGATATCTGTGATCATGACTGCGAGAAAAACGATCATGATCTCATTAAAATAAAACTCTCCGGGAACAAAAATTCCCTTTCTGGCCACCTCCATCATGCCACTTGAAAAAATAGCTCCAAAAGCAATTCCCAGACTGGCAACAATCATAATTGTCTTGAATGAAACAGCTTTGGAACCCAATGCTGAATTCAAAAAATTAACAGCATCATTGCTCACGCCAACAACAAGGTCTGCTATGGCCAGAACGATCAATGCCATGATCATTAAAAAGTAAATATTCTCCATTTTTGCTTAGGTCTAATTAGACTCTAAATATAAAACAGAAAATACAATAATTAATAATTTATTAGAATATTGTGAATCTGAGTTTCCACAAGCTGAAAAACCCCGAGAAAAAGTCGATTTTTTTCATCTACTAATTCTCTTAAAATATTCAAAATAATGTATCTTTCAAGCATATAAAAAAATGGTATGAACTGGGAAAATTTACTCTCTTTAAAAAGATTTGGCGACCAAACTACAAGAAATAGGATTGATCAGGATGAGGCTAGGTTGGGCTTTGAAGTTGACTTTGATAGGATTATTTTTTCTGATTCATTCAGAAGTCTGCAAGATAAAACTCAGGTTGTTCCCTTGTCTAAAACTGATTTTGTTCATACCAGACTTACGCATAGTTTAGAAGTGTCAGTGGTCGCAAGATCTTTGGGAAGAATGGTGGGTAAGTATGTGATTGAAAAATATCCGGAACTTGAAAAAAAAGGATACCATTCGAATGATTTTGGTGCTATTTCTGCTGCTGCAGCCCTTTCACATGATATAGGAAATCCTCCGTTTGGACACAGCGGAGAAAAATCTATTGGAGAGTTCTTTTTGTCTGGAAAAGGTCAGTCATTTAAAAATCAACTCAATCCAAAGCAATGGCAGGATCTGATCGATTTTGAAGGAAACGCCAATGGTCTTAAGATCCTGTGCGAATCAATTAATAATATCAAAGGTGGATTACGTTTATCATATGCAACCTTAGGTGCTTTTATTAAATATCCGAAAGAATCACTCCCAAAAAAGCCAAGTCAACATATTGCTGATAAAAAATATGGTGTATTTCAATCAGAAGTTGAATTCTTCAAGGAACTCGCAGGTGAGTTAGGGTTAAAAAGAACGGGAAATACTGCTGATCTCTCTTTTTCGAGACATCCACTGGCTTATATTGTCGAAGCTGCAGATGACATCTGTTATACCATTATTGATTTTGAAGATGGCATCAATCTTGGCTTGATTTCAGAAGATTATGCCTTAGAATATTTAATCAACCTTGTAAGGGATACAATCAATACTAAAAAATATAATTCACTCCAGAATACCCAAGATCGTGTTAGCTATTTAAGAGCTCTGGCCATAGGTAATCTGATTCAGGAAGCATCACGAATATTCATCCAAAATGAGGAAATCATCCTCAAGGGAGATTTTCAACATTCTCTTCTTGAAAAATGTAAGTATGAAGCGCAGATCAACGATATTATCAAACTGAGTGTGGATAAGATCTATCAAAGCAAAGAGGTCATTGAAAAAGAAATTGCTGGCTATCAGGTCATTGCAGATCTATTGGAGGTTTTTATCACGGCGGTCAATAATAAACACGCGCATCAACTCTCAAATTATGATAAGCTTATTCTGATGCTTTTACCAGACAGGTATAAGCAAACTTCTAATGATCTTTATAAAAGAATACTGAGTGTTTGTAACCTTGTTGCCAACTTTTCAGATAGCTATGCCATATTATTGCACAAGAAAATTAAAGGCATTGATATAGGTTAATACAAGTCTTTTAGAAATTATAAATAATTCCTAGACCCAGCTGCTGCTTCAATTGTACCCTTGCTCCTAAGGTTTCAACCTCCCCCTGATCATTGGTTTCTTTGACCTTGATATCATTGTCATAAATCAAATGACTTCTGAAACTTGCCTGAAACACTTTGTTGATTTTAAACTGGAAGTTTAAAATCCATTCAACATCTATATTTCCAAAGTCATTGATATAATCGGTATACAATTCTAGATCATTTTCCATGGCCACATTTTTAAAGATCTCCTTTTCCCATTTCGTTCTAATTAAAATTCCCAATTCATGCCTTGATCGTTCTCCCGGTGTAACACCAAATGCACCCTCATCAGATAATTTTTCATCAAATACATAGGTCGATTTCATTGTTAATGGCGACAGATAAATAGAAAATAATTTATCCGGCAAGTTATACTGGCTTCCCAAGCCTAAATGAAGATAAGCCGGTGCAAAAAATCTCGATATGGGATCCTCGTCATCCGGATTCTTATAGCCATCTGAAAATTGAGTTCTAAAATTAAATTGAGCCGAAAAGTACCAGTTCGAAAGGGTGTCTTTTCGATACCCAAAAGAAGATTCCAGTCTGATATCGTCATCCGTCTTGATCAATCCTGTATTCTGTTGATTGTTTAAGCCATATCTGGCAGATACCTGATTGTTCCATAGCGTGTATAATTTTTCATAGACTCTGGCAAATTCGACCTTAAATAAACCAGAAATTGAATTTTGACCTCCAGAATTCCAATTCACAAAAGAAACCTGATTCAAATCAAATCCAATTACATTTTTATGATTCCACCATACCGGATCCTTGGCTTTTTTAGTTCTTTTAATGCTCACCAATTCAATGGCATTGGAAAAAGCGATGGTGTCAATTCCATAAGTTTTGATTTTTGAAATATGTTCAATCCTATTTGGAATAGGTATATAAGAAGTGTCCCCGGAGTAACTATCAACAAACATTCTATACTTTGGTGTGATAATTATATCTCTGCCATAAATATTCCTTTTTGTGGAATCTATTTCAATACTATAATATGGCCTTAGTAAAGAATCCAATAAGGCTCTTTCTATAAATAGCATTTTTGATTTAATGATGGAATCAGAACGAGAGCTGTTGATTTTTCTATCTGTTTTTACCAGCGTATCGATTGGCATAAAAGAACTATCCACCCTTTTTATAATTGACATTGAGTCAATTGCATTTTCTATCTGAATAGAATCTTTGATCTGTGCATTTACTACCGAAACGAATAAAAGAAAGAATAGTATTTTAAAATTGCTGCTCATTCAGTCAAGAGTAAATAGAGATTAACATTTATTCTGGTTCAATAATCGATCTATCGCATTTTCAATACCATGCTGATCCAAACCTACTATTTCATTTAACTTTGATACACTTCCTTGCTCAATGAAATGATCAGGAAGCCCTAATATTTCTATTTTTACATCTTTAAAATCTACTTTGTTTTTAAACGCCAGAACAGACATTCCAAAACCTCCTTTTACAACGCCTTCTTCAAGAGTTATAACCGCATTATACTTAGAAAAGATCTCGAGTAATAGATTCTCATCTAAAGGTTTTACAAAGCGCATATCGTAATGTGCTATATCACTGTATTTCTGTTTTGAGAAGATTTTTTCCAGGGTCTTTCCAAATGGTCCTACAGACAAAATAGCTAAATCATTTCCGGTTCTAATCATTCTGCCTTTACCAATTTCAATCCTGCTAAACGGTTTTTTCCAATCTAAATAAATACCTCTGCCTCTTGGATATCTGATTGCTAAAGGTCCACTTAGATCTGACTGTGCAGTAAACATAATGTTTCTCAGCTCCATTTCATCCATCGGACAAAATATAGCCATATTTGGAATACAGTTTAGATAAGCGATATCAAAGGCTCCGTGATGTGTTGGTCCGTCCTCTCCGACTAATCCAGCTCGATCTACGCATAAAATAACCGATAAGTTCTGTATGGCTACATCATGAATGACCTGATCATATGCCCTTTGTAAAAATGTAGAATAGATGGCACAAAAAGGCAACATTCCCTGGGTTGCCAATCCCGCAGCAAGAGTGACCGCGTGTTGCTCTGCTATTCCAACATCAAAGGCTCTATCCGGAAATTTTTCTATCATGTATTTCATCGAAGAGCCCGTAGGCATCGCTGGGGTTATTCCTACTATTTTTTTATTCTTTTCAGCAAGTTCGACTAAAGTTAAACCAAATACATCCTGATATTTAGGAGGAGAATTGGGCTCATTTTGATCGATCAGTTCACCCGAGAGTTTATCAAAAGGACCGGGAGCATGATAAGTGATCTGGTCTTTTTCTGCCTTGCTTAAACCTTTTCCTTTTGTTGTGATCACATGAAGGAGTTTTGGTCCCTTTATGCTTTTGAGTCGTTTCAATTCTGTAACAAGACTGTTAAGGTCATGTCCATCGACCGGACCAGTATAGGAAAAATCGAGGGCTTCAAAAATATTTTTCTGATGGGCGTCCATTCCTTTTTTTACGGAAGTAAGATAATTTTTAAGAGCTCCAACATTAGGATCAATTCCCATTTCATTATCGTTCAGGATGATCAGCAAATTAGACTTGGTAACCCCTGCATGATTTAATCCTTCAAAAGCCATCCCACTCGCAATACTTGCATCACCAATCACTGCAATGTGCTGTCTGTCAGTATCTCCTTGTAATCGCGATGCAATGGCCATACCCAAAGCCGCTGAGATTGAAGTGGAAGAATGACCAGTGCCAAATACGTCATACTCACTCTCTCCTATTTTGGGAAAGCCAGAAATCCCACCATATTCTCTATTTGTATGAAATGATTCTCTTCTTCCGGTCAAAATTTTATGCGGATAGGCCTGATGTCCAACATCCCAAACCAAAGGGTCGTGAGGTGTGTCAAAAATATAGTGTAGAGCGATGGTCAGTTCAACAACACCTAAGCTAGCTCCCAAATGTCCCTTTTTAACAGATACAATATCAATAATAAAGTCCCTCAATTCCTGAGCCAGTGGAACGAGTTCTGCCAAGGACAATTTTTTGAGATCGTCTGAATTGTTGATATTTTCTAAATATTTTTTAATCACGGATACAAAACTACAATTATCTTTGGTGGAGCCAAAATAATAAGTTTCTTATATTCTATGCGTAATAGCCCTATCGGAATTTTTGACTCAGGAGTTGGAGGATTGACCATTTATGAGGAAATTCATAAACTACTGCCACATGAAAATATCATTTATCTGGCCGACAGCAAGAATGCTCCATACGGTGAAAAATCAAAAGAAGAAATCATCCATATCAGTGTCAAAAACACAGAATTCTTATTGTCAAAAGAATGTAAATTGATCGTTGTTGCCTGTAATACAGCCTCAACGAATGCCGTTAAATATCTCAGAGAACATTATTCAATTCCATTTATACGAGTTCAGCCTGCCATCAAACCTGCGGCATTGAATTCGAAAACAAAAGTTGTGGGTATTCTTGCCACCAAAAGCACCTTAAAAAGTGAGTTGCTGTTTGAGACCTCACAAAGATTTGCTCAAGGAGTTAAGGTGGTAGAACAAGTTGGGGAAGGCCTCGTGACCTTGATCGAATCAGGTAAAATGCATTCTTCCGAGATGACAAACTTACTTCATAAGCATATTGATCCGATGCTGGATGATAATATAGATCATTTGGTTTTAGGCTGCACTCATTATCCTTTTCTAACGGATCAAATAAAAGAGATCGTTGGTAAAGAAGTGGATATCCTTGACTCTGGAGAGGCCATCGCCAGGCAAACTAAGGTGATCCTCAAAGAAGAAAATCTTCTTAATCCGGAAACCGGAATGATCAAGAGACTTTTTTATACCAATAAAGACCCGCAAGTCATGCAGCAGATCCTAGATGAATTTGATGAAGGCTTTGAGGCAATTAAAACAAATTTCTAACTATGGAAAGTCCGTTTACCCATGAGTATTTTATGAAAAAAGCCTTGATGGAGGCTGAAATTGCTTATGAAAAAAACGAAGTCCCAGTTGGCGCAGTCATCGTAATTGGAGATAAAATTATTGCACGGGCCCATAATCTTACGGAGACCTTGAATGATGTTACGGCTCATGCTGAAATGCAGGCTTTTACTGCCGCTGCGGATTATCTTGGAGGGAAATATCTAAAAAAATGTACTCTTTATGTCACTTTGGAACCCTGCCAAATGTGTGCCGGTGCCAGCTTCTGGACTCAAATTGATCAGATTGTTTTTGGGGCTTATGACCCTCAAAGAGGTTTTCAACATTATCAGACTTCCTTACATCCAAAAACAACGGTTAAAGGCGGGGTAATGGAAAAAGAATGCAGTGAACTGATCAATCGCTTCTTTATAGAGAAACGCAATCTAAACTAATCCTCTTTTTTCTTGTCTGGTGGATTAGCAAAATCCTTGAGTGAATAATTTCTGAGATCTTTATTTCTGTAACGATAATAGATAAACAAAGGCAAAAGGATAAATGCAAATAGCATCACACCAATCCCAATGAACTTTTCGCCAGACCCCGTTTCATCAGAATTTAAATAAGAGCCATATCCGATCAAAGCAAACACCAACAGTAGAATTATTCTCAATCCTGTTTTCATAGAATGAATTAATTTGCTGCTAAATTACAAAATGTCTTATCTTTAATCTTATATAATTTCTAATTTGCTCAAAACATTGAAATATACGGTTTTATTATCCCTCACCCTACTATTCTCCTGTACCATGTCAACTCAAGGTTTTTCTGATAAGATCGTCATCGCTCATCGAGGTGCTTCTGGCTATATTCCAGAACACACCATGGAATCAAAAGTGATGGCTCATGCGATGAACTCTGATTTTATTGAACAAGACCTTGTGCTAAGCAAAGATGATATACCTATTGTGATCCATGATATTTATTTGGAGGAAGTCACAGATGTATCAACCATTTATCCTGAGCGTTCAAGAGATGACGGAAGATATTACGTTATTGACTTTACTTTGGAAGAATTAAAAAGACTCTCTGTTAATGAGCGTGTAAATCTCGAGACAGGATTAGCAGTTTTTCCTAATCGATTTCCTTTAAAAAAAGCAAATTTCAAATTACATACTCTTCAAGAGGAAATCGAGGTGATTCAGGGACTAAACTTGAGTACGGGTAAAAAAACAGGGATCTATCCTGAAATCAAAAATCCCGGATTCCATTTAAAGGAAGGAAAAGATATTTCAAAAATTGTTTTACAGATTTTAGATCAATATGGATACACAAAAAAGACTGATCGTTGTATTTTACAATGTTTTGATGCCGATGAGTTAAAAAGAATAAGGCAAGAGTTAAAATCTGAACTGTATCTGACCCAATTACTTGAATTTACTGATGATATTGATCATCTTGAAATTTATGCAGGCTATGCAGATGCTATAGGCCCTTCTATTGATCAACTTTTTCTTCTTTCTCATGGAAAGTCTCTAAGGGAAAAAAAACATTTTATACAAAGAGCCCACCAACAGAATCTACAGGTACATGCATATACATTCAGAAAAGACCAGCATCCAAATTTTGATAGTTTTGAGGATTTGTTACAATTTGGTTTTGAGGAATTAGAACTAGATGGTGTTTTTACCGATTTTCCAGACACTGTAAAAGATTTTTTACAGCCCTAAGTATTGGTCACATGAATTAATTTTCTTCTGTAAGCGGTCAGTAATCTTGACTTAGAAATATATCCATAATATTTACCTTTTTTCACAATAGGAAGGTTCCAGGCCCCTGTAGTTTTAAATTTATTCATAATCTCCTGGGCATTGTCCTTTTCAAAATATATGATGGCAGCATCAGCATGCATCAGATCAGAAGCTTTGACTTTATCGTATATGCTTGTGTCAAACATCATGTGCCTGATATCATCCAAACGAATAACTCCTAAAAACTCGTGCTCATCATTAACCACAGGAAAATGATTTCGTGAAGATTTGGTCACGGCACCTTTAAGAATTTCTCCCAATTTCATTTCAGGACTCA
Organism: Flavobacteriales bacterium; assembly: GCA_024229195.1. Classification (GTDB taxonomy): domain Bacteria; phylum Bacteroidota; class Bacteroidia; order Flavobacteriales; family Flavobacteriaceae; genus Lutimonas. The sequence continues at coordinate 19,831 of JAAESS010000225.1, forward strand.
AGACGATAAAATTGGTTTCTACAATTTTATTAATGTCTAACATCATTAAGACATTATTATCCTTATTGTGGGTCAAAAGTTCCCCCTTTTTAGCAAGCTCCATGGTGTAAATGGAATTGGAAACATAATACCTGGTCATGGAAAACGAAATTGCCGAGACAATCATTAGCGGTACAAACAATTCATATCCTCCTGTAATCTGGGCAATAAGGAAAATAGCTGTCAATGGAGCATGCAGTACTCCTGCCATCAGACCTGTCATTCCAATTAATGTAAAGTTTGATTCAGAAATTTGAAAATCCCAACCCAAATTATTTACAATCTTTGCATAAACATTTCCGAGAGCACTCCCCATTACAAGCGTAGGAATAAAGATTCCTCCTACTCCACCCGCAGAGAAAGTAACGGTCATTGCTATCGCTTTAAACACTATTATTCCTGTAAGAAGTAATATGACTACCCAAATATTTTCTATTGCATCAGCATAAAAAGGTATCGTACCAATGGCCTTCATATGATTTCCATGTAATAAATTATTGATCAATTCAAATCCCTCTCCATACAGAGGAGGAATAAAAAACAGAAGACCACCAATAATAATTCCACCCAAAATCATTTTTTTTACCTCTCCTTCAATTTTGTCAAATAAACCTGTGATCCAAAAATACATTTTAGAGAAATATACTGAGGCAAATGCGGATGCTATTCCCAAAACAACATAGAACAGCAGGTCATTTATTGAAAACGTATCCTGGATCTCAAAATTGAACAAAACTTCTGAACCAAGAAAAAAATAAGAAGTGATAACAGCCGATACTGATGCAAGTAAAAGAGGTATCATTGAGGCAAATGCAAGGTCGAGGCTAAAAATTTCGACGGCAAAAATAACTGCCGCAATTGGCGCTTTAAACATGGAGGCTACGGCACCTGCAGAAGCACAGCCAATCAGTAAGGTTCTGTTTCTCGCACTAACATGAAAGAATTGAGCAATATTTGAGGCTAGAGCAGCCCCTGTATTTATTGAAGGGCCTTGCAGTCCGACGGATCCTCCAAATCCTACCGTCAGAGGAGCGGTAATTAGCGAAGCATACATTTTATAGCGTTCAATAAGTCCTTTTCTTTTAGACAAGGAATACAAGGTCGAAGGAATAGCATGCCCTATTTTACGTCTAATAATATATTTTTGGATCAAATAGACCAGAGCGAGGCCGATAAGTGGAAAAATAAAATAAAGGGAATGATGATAATCAACAATCATTTTATCCTGCAGAATGGATTGTATGAAGTGGGTTAAGTTTTTTATGACCACCGTGCCCAAACCAGCTAAAAATCCCACCAATATACTTAAAGAGTAAATAAATTGCTGTGTGGTGATATGTTTATATCGCCATTTAAAAAATGTTCTTCTTAGCTTCTTTAAATCAAGCATAAACGATTATTACATGCATCCGAAATTAAAGTCTAAAAGTAACAATTAAAACCTAAGAACAAAAAAACCGAAATGCTCATTTCGGTTTTTTATCATTATATCTTATGGTAAATTGATCTTAAGATTTAACTCTTTCAGTTGCTCCTTATCAATCTTAGATGGGGCATCGATCATAACATCCCTTCCGGAATTATTTTTAGGAAACGCTATAAAATCTCTGATTGTTTCCTGTCCTCCTAAAATAGCCACTAAACGATCAAGACCGAAGGCTAAGCCACCATGAGGTGGTGCTCCATATTCAAAAGCATTCATTAAAAATCCAAATTGATCGATTGCTTCTTCTTTTGTAAAGCCCAACAAGTCAAACATTCTTGCCTGAGTTTCCTTATCAAAAATTCTGATGGAACCTCCTCCTATTTCATTTCCGTTTAAGACCATATCATATGCGTTTGCTCTGACCTTTCCAGGATCTGTATCCAGTAAATGCATGTCTTCAGGTTTTGGCGAGGTAAATGGATGGTGCATGGCATGGTACCTGTTTGTTTCTTCATCCCACTCTAGCAATGGAAAATCGACGACCCATAAAGGTGCAAACTCATCAGGTTTTCTCAATCCCAATTCCTCAGCCATATGCATTCTAAGTGTACTTAATTGACCTCTGGTTTTATTTGCATCGCCTGCCATAACTAATAAAAGATCTCCTTTTTTTGCATCCAATTGGTCTGCCCAGCTTTTTAACTGTTCTTGATCGAAGAACTTATCTACAGAAGATTTAAAACTTCCATCCTCGTTGTATTTGACCCAAATAAGGCCATTGGCTCCTAC
>JAAESS010000226.1 GCA_024229195.1 Flavobacteriales bacterium
ATTGGTGATCCATCACAAGAAGTAGCGGGTGTTGGCTGGATTTTAGGTACGCATTGGTGGCCCTATCAAAGAGGCACTTTTGTCACTCCCCCCTTTGCAGGCTATGTCTCTGGTCATTCAACATTTTCAAGAGCCGCAGCAGAAGTTTTAACTGCTTTGACCGGTAGTGAATTCTTTCCTGGTGGCATGGGTGTATTTGACATCAAACAAAATGATTTTTTAACATTCGAGAAAGGTCCTTCAGAAAATTTATCATTGCAATGGGCAACCTATCGAGATGCATCAGATCAAACAAGTTTATCACGAATTTGGGGCGGTATTCATCCTCCTATTGATGATATCAGAGGTCGCTTAATTGGTGAGAAAATCGGACTTGAGTCTTATAATCTAGCGATTCAATACTTCACTGGCGATTTAACTTCGGCACTGGGTGTAGATGACTTAAGCCTTGAAGAATGGAACCTTTACCCTATTCCATTTGATCATGCTCTTACACTCCAGCATAAGAAGTCTCATTCTTTTAAAATTGATATCTATTCTTTTGACGGCAAACTTGTCTACAGTAAGAAGGTCACACAGGGAGTTGATATAATTTCTTTGGATTTAGGCCATTTAGAAAAAGGCATCTATTTTACAAGAATTACAAATCTGACCAAAAACGGAATTCAATATCAAAAAATCATAAAAAAATAATTCGAAGAACTTCTCAAGAAGGTCTGTTTAAGTCATTATATTTTCCCGTATTTTTGCCGGATGAAAATTAAGAAACCTTCACAGCTGGAGTTTGTTGCTTTAATGGCCTCACTGATGTCTATAGTAGCCTTGGCAATAGATGCTTTGTTACCAGCTCTTGACTATATTGGTTTTTCTATTGGCACAACTAAATCCAGTGACACACAGTTGTTGATCACGATGATTTTTTTAGGGCTTGGAATTGGACCGCTTCTATTTGGGCCTATCTCAGATAGCCTAGGTCGCAAACCAATAGTTTATATGGGTTTTGGTATATTTATTATTGCCAGTATGATCTGTATTTACTCTGAGAGTCTTTTATGGATGGTTATTGGTCGGATTCTTCAAGGTGTTGGTTTGTCAGCTCCAAGAACCATAAGTATAGCCATGGTACGCGATACATACAGCGGTGATTATATGGCTAGAATCATGTCATTTATTACAGTGGTTTTTATATTGGTTCCAATCATAGCACCAGCAATGGGTAAATTTGTCTTGGACCATTATAACTGGCAAGCAATATTTTATATTCAATTGGTATTTAGCGTTTTAGTTTCTTGGTGGTTTTGGAAAAGACAACCAGAAACTTTAGATGAAGAAAAACGAGTCCGGTTTTCAGGACATATTTTTGTCGATGGCTTAAAAGAACTGATCAAGTATAAGAAAACCATCGGATACACACTTGTTTCTGGCTTTGTTACCGGTTCTTTTATGGTCTATCTAAGTGCATCGCAGCAAATATTTCACACCCAATATGGACTAAAAGAAGAGTTTCCATTTATTTTTGCCGGATTGGCAATTTCCATTGGATCAGCTACTTTTTTAAATGGAACTTTCGTAGTTAAATATGGAATGGAAAAAATAATTAACACTTCCATTTTTAGTTTTTTTGGGATATCACTGCTTTATTTGATCTTTTTTTACAACACTGAAAATCCAAATATTGTGATACTATTGGCATTCTTTGCCATGCAGTTTTTTTCTATCGGATTTCTTTTCGGAAATTTGAGGGCCATGGCTATGCAACCCATTGGTCATATTGCGGGTATAGGAGCAGCAATTACCGGATTTTTATCAACCATGATGGCCGTTCCAATCAGCATTTATATCGGAAAATTTGTCGACCAAAGGGCATTACCTCTTTTTATTGGGTTTTTAGTTTGCAGTTTTTTATCTATCCTTATCATCACCTATCTCAAATTTGACAGCAAACGTCAGCGAGCTAAAGAAATGTCGAAATTATCCTGATCTCATTGTCCAAGGTCTTTCGCTTCAAAATGGCTCAGATTTCTGTCTTGAAACCCGGCATTAATCTCGATAGGATTACAGCACACTTCGCAATCTTCAACCAGGTATTGGTTGCTGACGGAAGGGTCCAATAATACTGAAATACTTTCCCAGCAATATGGGCATTGAAAAAAATGTTCATCCATAATCTTTCCAGATAAGAATTTTTAATTATTCAAAATAAAGAAAAATATCTTTCTTATTTTAGGGGTGACTTTAATTTGTTGATCGCCAAGCTTATTTTTATGGATTCTACAAGGGTAAAATATGCCATTATTGATGTTGAGACCACAGGTATGGGTATTCAAGGTAACCGTATTACTGAGATTGCCATATTGGTTCATGACGGAAAAAATGTAATTGACGAATTTCATAGCCTTGTCAACCCTGAATCACCTATCCCATTTGCGATTACAAGATTAACAGGTATCAATGATTCAATGGTTTCTGATGCTCCAAAATTTTATGAAATTGCAAAGGAGGTCATTGAAATAACTACTGACTGCGTGTTTGTGGCCCACAATGTGAATTTTGATTATAATGTGATCCATAAAGAATTTGCGGATCTCGGATTTCCATATAGAAGGAAAAAATTATGTACCGTTCGTCTTTCCAGAAAATTGATTCCTGGCCTTCCCTCCTACAGCTTGGGAAAACTTTGCGCCTCAATAGGAATTCCATTAAATGACAGGCATCGCGCCATGGGCGATACAAAAGCGACAACCATATTATTTGAAAGACTATTATCACTTGATGCGGAACAGGAAGTATTTACTTCCTTTTTAAAACCAGGCTCTCGACAAGCTACCCTGCCACCAGGTCTTCCCAAAGATGTTTTTGATCAGTTGCCGGAAGCTACCGGTATTTATTATTTCAGGGATGAAAAAGAAGAGATCATATATGTTGGAAAGGCTCTTAATATCAAAAAAAGAGTGCTAAGTCATTTTTATGACAAAAAGAATCGTGAAGTTGCCATGTGTCAGCAAACGGTAAATGTTACCTATGAAATTACAGGAAGTGAATTGGTAGCGCTGTTGTTTGAGTCATCAGAGATCAAAAAGCATTATCCTGTCTATAACAGAGCCCAAAGAAGAAATAATGAAGGATTTGGCCTATTCTCTTATGAAGACAGAGCAGGATTGATTCATCTGGCATGGAATAGTCTGAAAAATGTTCCTAATCCGATCATGAAGTTTTATAATACGACTGAGTGTCGATTATTGATGGAACGCGTCTGCGAAGAGTTTGAATTATGTCCTAAATATTGTCATTTGCAATCAAATGTAAACTCCTGTTTTCACTATCAGATCAAAAAATGTAAAGGGATATGTCGTGGCGAAGAAACCCTTGAAAACTACAATGAACGGGTAAAGAAAGCGATTGACTATTTATCAAATGACACCAAAAGTTATCTGATCCCTCAAAGAGGAAGAAATAAAGAAGAAAAATCTTTTGTATTGATCGAAAATGGTATCTATCAAGGTTTTGGATTTATAGATGATCAGCAACAGATCAGTTCCTTATCTGAGCTCAAGGAATTTCTGATCCTAAAAAAGGATAACAGAGATATTCAAAGGATACTCAGAGGGTTTAGAAATAAAAATGAAAGTAAATTCTTACTGCTTGAAGAGGAAACAGGATTTCTAATTTAATTTATTATTATCTGAGTTATTCAATGTGCTACCAAACAAAAATCACCAATAAAAAGGAAGAAATGCAAAGGCAATTTGACGCCGATATTAGCGGGCTTGATGAGTTTGATCCAAGTGAAGTGATCAAAGCTTTTGACTTTCCTAAAACACCTGTTATTACAGATCAGGAACCAAGTTCAATACAATTATACCAATGGGGGCTGATTCCTTTTTGGGCTGATGCCACATGGGACAGGACCTATACCTTAAATGCAAGAATTGAAACACTTTCAGAAAAACCGTCCTTTAAAAAAATCACAGGTAACAGATGTTTGATCCTTGTCAATGGTTTTTATGAATGGCAACATGTGGGTAGTTCAAAAATCAAGTATGAGATCGGTTTCGATAATGAACTTTTTGCATTGGCCGGTTTGTATGATCATATGGCCGATACCGGGACTTACACCGTGGTGACTACTGAAGCTCAAGGAATCATGAGAGAAATCCATAATACAAAATTAAGAATGCCTGTGGCCTTGCATAACCAAGAGGAAATGCAATTATGGCTTAAAGGAGAATCGGTAAATCCAAGATATGATTTTACAACAAACCCGGGATTATACCAACAGCAGCGCTTATTTTAAAGTTTTATCCTTTTTTAAAAGTAAAACCCTCTGAGTAAGGCTCAAAGGGTTTTCATGAAATTAATTCAAAATTAATTCAAAATTATAATTCCTTTATTTCAATATTCTTCCATTTTACTTTAATTCCACCACCGTCATGTATCTGAAGTGCAACTGATCCTTCACCCGCTCCAATCTTAGCATCTGTGATAGTGATCATTTCAACACCATTTAAATAGGAAGTTAAGGTATCGCCGTTTACAACAATTTTCATTTGGTTCCATTCTCCTTCTTTTAAAACTTCTTCCTTGTCAGCCGCGGGCTTGATCAACCATCCCCTTCCATAAGACTCATAAACACCTCCTGTGTGCTTTCCTTTTGGAGCTACCTCTACTTGCCAGCCGCTCACTTTGACACCTTCAATAGTCGATCTGATAAAAACACCACTGTTTCCGTCTGCTTCCTGTTTGAATTCAAGATTTAATTCAAAGTTTTTATAATGTTTTTCTGTAGCTAAATAACCGTAAGCCTTGTCTGGTCCGCTTTCACAAATCAAAAGACCGTCTTCTACATACCATTTTTCAGTTCCATAAGCTTTCCAGCCAGTAAGGTCTTTGCCGTTAAATAAACTTGCTTGTGCCAATATTACAGGACCTATTCCCATAAAGATCATCAACATGATCAAACTAACTTTTTTCATTTCTTAAAATATTTAAATTATTTATATGCAGATTCTTTTCTTCTAATTGATCCTAAATTTAATTATAAAGTTTGTAATGAAAAATAAAATTCGCTTTACAACGCTTCTGGTCTTACAAATGGAAACAGAACACTTATTAACGCAAAACGATGGGCCATAAATGGTTTTAATAGGATAAGAAATACATTGATTCAGAAACAGATTGCAAATAGATTCTTAAGTTCACTTTATAAGGTTGTTAAAGATTTGTATCGATCTCAAAACACCTATTGATTTTGCAAGTACTGATCTTTTTTGTTTAACTGAATAATATGATTAGTGCCCCTATTGCAGTGACCAAAAGGACCAATTTTCTATACAAATCATTATTGATGATCTTAACCAGTTTTATACCTATGAAAAATCCAAGAATAATGGCTGGAGCCAGCAGTAAATTTAGTTTTAATGTTTCGGTGTTGACTGTTTTCCATACAAATATGTGAAATGGCAGTTTAAAGACGTTAATGATAAAAAAGAGCCATGCAGCTGTTCCGATAAACTCATTTTTTGGAAGTCTTACAGCTAATAAATAGACGCTGGCAAAAGAGCCTGCTAAATTTCCAATCATCGAGGTAATTCCGGATAACAAGCCCATAAAACCAGAGAAAGCCCAATGTGATGGGATGCCAAAAGTTTTTGTTCTATCCATCCATATCATGATCAATACTGTTAGTAATATGAAAACAGCCATAATCTGTTTAAAGATTTCTTCAGAGATGTCATTGCCCCACCAAACTCCAAGCAACACGCCTACCACCATCATGGGAAGTAGTTTTTTTAAAAAAATCCATTGGGTATGCCTGTGATAATATATGACCGCAAATATATCTGCCGTGATCATCATTGGCATCAAAATTCCGGTCGAAGCTTTTCCACCAAATACCAGTGCCATTAAAGTTACAATAACGACACCCAAGCCTTTGATACCTGACTTTCCTATACCCAACAACATTGTTGCCGTGATCGCTAATATCAAGTCCAGATGAGACATGGCAAAATACTCGAGAATTGAAGTCAAATTTGTTTTAGTTTGAAGCGAAAGTTTAAGGATAAGGGGCCTGCATTTCTATGGCTGAACAAGGCCTTGCTTGTGATAATATAGCTCATATCGTTCTTTGGTATCAAGGTCAATAGCGGCCTCAGGTGCATCTATCTGAATCAATCGATCCAGATGGTTTTTAACAACAGATTTAGCACCTACATCTTCTGTTAATACGCTGAGTTTATCAAAATATGCTTTGTCGAAAACAACCGGTATGCCTCTGCCATTTTCAAATGAGCTTACGATAATTCTTTCTCTATTTATACAACTGTTTATAAGCTTTTTATAATGATCCAATTTAATTAAAGGTTGATCGCATGCGGCTATCAGTAATCCATCAAATTCCAGCTGATTTTCTCTAAAATACTTTATGGTTCTAGCAATTGAAGTTCCCATTCCCCGCGCCCAATTATTATTATGAATAATGATGATATCTGTCGCATCAATTTTTTGAAGAATTTCTTCCTGATGCGCACCGAGCACTACAAAAACATCAGTTGCTCCGGCAGTCTTTAATTGTTCGATCACATAGCCGAGCATAGTAGTATCCTTCCAGGGTAATAATTGCTTAATACCAGACATCCTTCGAGAGGCTCCTGCTGCCACAACTACTGCGGCTACTTTGGTTCCAAAAGATGCTCCACTCATTTTAAATCTAAAAGATTAAAGAATGGCTCATGAAAATGAGCCATTCAATTCAGGTCATTCTAATTATTCTGATTGGGCCTTTGCATCGTCAATCATTTGCTGATTGGCAGCAACTCCTATCTCAACACGTCTGTTTTTTGCTTGCCCTTCTTTTGTTTCATTTTCAAATCGAGGACGAGTTTCTCCAAATGCTTCAACTTTAAAACGATTGCTGGCAACACCCTTGGCTTTTAGATAAGATGCAACTGCATCAGCTCTTCTTTTGGATAATTTCATATTGTAATCATCATTACCCACACTGTCAGTATGCCCTTCAATCATTAATTCAGTATCAGGGAATTCCAAAAATATTTCTGCAACAGCGTCAAGATTATTCTTTGCATCCGCTGTAAGATCAGCGCTGTCAAAAGCGAAATTGACACCACTTTTATCATCAAAAATAATCTGTATTCCTTCTCCTACCCGTTTGACTTCTGCGCCAGGAACAGCCGCTTCAATTTTGTCAGCCTGTTTGTCCATTTGTCTTCCGATAAGTCCGCCGGCAGCTCCACCAATGGCGGCACCTATAAGCGCACCTCCGATGTTTCCACCAATAAGTCCACCAACTAGGGCTCCTGCGGCAACACCGATACCCGCTCCTCGTTGGGTTTTATTTGAATTTTGGATTGCTGTACAACTGAGATTCAATGACAGTATAACTGCCAGAGATAATCCATATATTTTTAATTTTTTTATCATTTTTTAGGGGGTTTTAAATTAAAGTGCAAAATCTTCTGATACTTTCGTGTAAGAAAGAACTACATCAAATTCCTGACCATCATAAGTTGTTTTGACTCTCATGGTCATTGCATTTTCATCTAAAGATTCTATCGATGACCTGTATCCTCTGTTGGCTGAATCAATTGGTTTGTTCTTTTCATCAACATATTTAAATTGAAACTGGTAAGTGCCATCACCTGGCTCATAAAATGACCAGTGAATCCTAGTTGAAACACCCTCGCACTGAGAGCCTTCATAAATACTATACTTGCCTGAACCGTTATTGGGTATGAACACCCATTGACTACCTTTAAAGCAGGCAGAGTCTGCCATATCAAACAAATTGGCTTTGTAAAGGCCTTTTTCACCTACAAACCTGATGTTGGTGATTTCCCAAGTTCCTTTTAATGTTTTTTTACTGGGCTTGGCCTCAGAACTAGACTGGGTTGATCCACAGGAACTGACAAAAAAGATCAAAAATGAGAAGAATAATAGTTTTTTCATCGTTAGAGTTTTTAGTTAATGTTAATGCTATCAAATTTACAAAATAAAAACATCCCTAAAGCGAAGTAAATTATTAATATGCTAATAATTCGATCAGTGCTTTTTCAAACCTTTCATTTGGAAGATATAATGATTCAAGATTTTTTGCAAATGGAATCGGCATTTCAGGGGAGGCAATTCGGATCACTGGAGCATCTAAATACTCAAAACAATTTTCACTGATCATGGCTGAAATGTCAGAGGCAATGCCTCCAAATAAGGAATCTTCCTGTAGGATAATTATCCTACCAGTCTTTTTCACAGACTTAAAAATACATTCTTCATCTAATGGTTGTAAAGTTCTTAGATCGATCAGATCAGCCGAAATATTCATTTTATCCAAGCTTGACAAAGCCCAGTGAACTCCTGCTCCATAACTAATAATGGTAACTTCTTCACCTTCTTTAACCATAGCTGCCTTTCCAAGAGGTATGGTATAGTAATCATCTGGTACTTCTTGGTATACTGATCTGTACAGTTGCTTGTGCTCAAAGAAAAGCACAGGGTTTGGATCTTCAATTGAGGCGCAAAGTAAACCTTTGGCATCTGCAGGAAATGCCGCATATACTACTTTAAGGCCCGGAGTTTTAGTAAACCAGGCTTCGTTGGTCTGACTGTGAAACGGTCCGGCATTGACACCGGCGCCACATGGCATTCGTAAAACAATGTCCGCTGCCTGCCCCCATCGGTAATGAGATTTTGCCAACAGATTTACGACTGGATTAAATCCGGAAGTTATAAAATCACCAAACTGCAATTCAACAACAGATTTAATACCGGATACGGATAAGCCATAGGCTGCTTCTATGATCGATGATTCACAAATTGGCGTATTTCTAATTCTATCTTTACCAAAGACTTTCATAAAGCCTTCGGTGATTTTAAAAACACCTCCATATGAAGCGATATCCTGACCCATGATTACCATATCATCATGTCGTTCCATACTTTGGTAAAGTCCTTTTGAAATACTGTCAACCAGCCTTATTTTAGATGTTTTATGTCCTGGGTCAATTACTTGTAAATCAAAGCTTTTGTATACGTCATTTAATTCAGTGTCTAAAGTGGAACTCACTTCATCCTCTTTAAAAACCGCATCAAGATTTTGACTAATTTCTTGGCTGAATTCTGTTTTGATTACCACCTCAGCTTCTTCAGTCAAAATATTTAAGTCTCTAAGATAAGCCTGAAAATTTTCGATAGGATCTTTACTTGCCCAATGGGTTAAAATATCTTTCGGGACATATTTGGTTCCACTAGCCTCTTCATGCCCCCTCATTCTAAAGGTCTTAAATTCCAATAAAACAGGACGGGGATCCTTTCTGATGCTTTCTGCCATTTCAGATACCTTACTAAAGACTTCAACTATGTTATTACCTTCAATAATATGGCTTTCCATTCCATAGCCTTTGCCTTTATCGGCAATATGCTCACAACTAAATTGCTCACTATTTGGTGTTGACAAGCCGTAACCATTATTTTCAATACAGAAAATCACGGGTAATTTCCAAACAGAAGCCACATTCAGCGCTTCATGAAAATCTCCTTCACTTGTAGCACCTTCTCCAGAAAATACAGCAGTCACTTTTTGTTCACCTCTCAATTTACTGGCCAAAGCGATTCCATTGGCTACACCAAGTTGCGGCCCCAAATGAGATATCATTCCAACAATTTTATATTCCTGGGTGCCAAAATGAAAAGAACGGTCTCGTCCTTTGGTAAAACCGCCCATTTTCCCCTGCCATTGAGAAAATAGTCTATGCAGAGGAATATTTCTTGAAGTAAATACACTTAAATTTCTGTGCATTGGCAAAATATATTCTTCTTTGTCAAGAGCAAGTGTTATACCGGCTGAAATACTTTCTTGTCCTATGCCCGAAAACCATTTAGAGATCTTTCCTTGTCTTAAAAGTATCAGCATTTTTTCTTCAATCATCCGTGATTTAAGCATTGCTTTATAAAGGTCGAGAAGTTGTGCAGCCGCCAGATCAGGCTTACTATAGTCAAAAGTCATAGACATTGATTTCTAAGTAGGGTCATTTAAATTCGTACTCAAATATCGATTTTTTTATGATCATTTTATCATTATAAATAAAAAATCCTCCTTATTAAATAAATAATAAAGAGGAGCTTTTTTTAAATGAAGGTAATGCTAGAATGAGATCTCTTTAAAAATCTGATGCATCAA
>JAAESS010000227.1 GCA_024229195.1 Flavobacteriales bacterium
CTGCCATTGGAATCTTAATATTATCAAAATTTGGTTTTGCAAAAACAGTACATATGAGTAAATCGGTGATCAAAAGTATTAAGCCACTTGGGTTCCCATGGGAAACACAAGACCCGTTTTTATTCTGTGCTTATCACAGAGATGAATATCCCAAAGGCAATGGTAACATGGGAGTAGATTTTGATCAACTCCAAGGAAGAAACTTAGGTAACGATTTTACTCTCAAAGATGGCTGGAGGATGTATCATGGCTCAAAAATTCCAGGCTTTCCGTATCATCCCCATAGAGGTTTTGAAACAATTACAATCAATAAAGAAGGGGTTGTAGATCATTCTGATTCATTAGGTGCAGCGGGTCGTTTTATGGCTGGAGATGTACAATGGATGACAGCAGGAAAAGGAATTCAACATTCTGAAATGTTTCCATTAATCAATCAGGACAAAGCAAATCCACTTGAGATTTTTCAGATTTGGTTAAACCTTCCAAAAGCGTCCAAAATGGTTGAACCACATTTTAAAATGCTATGGAATGAAGACATTCCTTTAGTCAATCATAAAGACGATTCAGGAAATATAACTACGATTCAAGTAATTGCAGGTAAAATACAAGATAGGAAGGCACTTGAACCAACACCTGATTCATGGGCGTCAAATACTCAAAATGCAGTTGGTGTTTACACTGTAAAAATGGATGCAAATGCTAATTGGACTTTACTTAAAACAAGCCATGAAGCAAATAGGTCTATATTCTTTTACAAAGGAAATGAAATCAAAATTGAAGAAAAGACTATTTCTTATGACAGCATTATTGAATTAGAAGGGAATGTAGATATTGAGATTCAAAATGGAAATCAAGAAGCTTATTTTCTAATCCTAGAAGGAAAACCAATTGGTGAACCCGTAGTTCAACATGGTCCTTTTGTAATGAATACGGAAGAAGAAATTAGAGAAACCATGAGAGAATATGGTAAAACTCAATTTGGTGGTTGGCCATGGTCAGAAACAGAAGTTGTCCACCCTAGAAACAAAGGACGATTTGCTCTACATAGTAATGGGAAAGAGGAAATAAAATAAAATTAACAACGATGAGTAAACCAAAAATAGCCGATAGAAAACCTATTAAAGTAGAACTAAATAAAGGTGAAGAACAATACTGGTGTGCATGCGGATTAAGTAAAAACCAACCGTACTGTGATGGTTCGCATAGAACGACAGACATCACTCCAAAAAAGTTTGTTGCCGAAGAAACAGGAGATGCCTACTTATGCATGTGTAAACACTCTAAAAATCCACCTTACTGTGATGGAACACACACAAAGTTGAAAGAAGAAACGGTTACTCCAAATGTTGAAACTTCTACACCAGATGGCCCAACAAAAGAAGAACCAACTTTGGCATATATTAAAGAATTAGCAAGAAATGGATTATCCAAAACAGGGCATCATGGAGAAATGGGTGCCATGGGTGTTCCAATTCCTGAATTGCCAAGATGGAATGATATTCAGATTCTAGCAGCTCAAATGGCTACAAAACCTTTAATGGAAGATGTTTCTGTTGGTTCGGAATTAATCATTGGTCCAAATGCTAAAAAACCATTGAAATTAGATATACCAATATTTGTTTCAGACATGAGTTTTGGTGCGTTATCTGAAGAAGCAAAAATTTCATTGGCCAAAGGAGCTCAATTAGCAGGAACCGGAATATGTTCGGGTGAAGGTGGAATGCTTGATGAAGAACAACAAGCTAATTCCAAATATTTCTACGAACTAGCATCTGCCAAATTTGGTTTTGATTGGGATAAACTCAAAAGGATTCAAGCCTTTCACTTTAAAGGCGGACAAGGCGCAAAAACTGGGACAGGAGGTCATTTGTCTGGTAATAAAGTGGTTGGAAAAATTGCTCAAGTAAGAAATCTTGAAGAAGGGACTGCTGCCGTTTCACCTCCTACCTTTGATGATTTACATACAGTAGAGGATTACAAAAATTTTGCTAATAAAGTACGTGAAATAACTGGAGGTATTCCGATTGGTTTTAAATTATCTGCCAATCACATTGAAGAAGACATTCAATTTGCACTTGATGCAAGTGCAGATTATATTATTCTAGATGGTAGAGGCGGTGGAACTGGAGCTGCTCCATTAATTTTTAGAAATAATATTTCAGTACCGACTATTCCTGCTTTGGCTAGAGCAAGACATTATTTAAATCAATTAGGTAGAGAAGATGTTACATTAATTATTACAGGTGGTATTCGTGTGCCGGATGATTTTATTAAAGCAATGGCTTTAGGTGCTGATGGAGTTGCGGTTTCAAATTCCGCAATACAATCTATTGGATGTGTAGCAGCAAGAATGTGTAATACAAATAATTGTCCTGCTGGAGTTGCCACTCAAAAACCTGAATTAAGAAAATTGTTGAATATAGATAAATCTGCGAATCAACTGTTTAACTTCTTTTCTGCATCAACCGAATTGATGAAAGTTATAGCAAGAGCATGCGGACATAATCACCTGAATAAATTCAACCCAAATGATATTACTACTTGGAAAAAAGACATGGCTGATTTGACAGGGATTAAGTTTGCAGGGATGAAATAAAACGACACGCCAACAATGTATAAAAGCAATAGCGGTTCGGGATCAATCTTGAGCCGCTTTTTATTTAAATATAAGTATCTTGCTATCCGAAAGGTAGTAGCTTTTAGTCCGCTACTGCTCTTATACTAATCGTTGGCAAACATTTAAAATGACAGACTACAAATTAGAAAATATTGATATTGAAGACATTGAATTAGTTCTTCAAAAAGTTGAAGATACTTTTGAATTTAGATTTGTAAGTAACGAATTAATTAATGTCACAAATTTTGGTGAATTAAGTGATGCTATAATGAATAAAATCACTCTTGAACATAAACAAAGTTGTACCACTCAACAAGCATTTTA
>JAAESS010000228.1 GCA_024229195.1 Flavobacteriales bacterium
CCCAAATAAATAACTCAAACATAAATAACCCCTTAATGAATTGTTTCTTGCTTTGGTTTTAAATTTTCCACAAATAAAACAAGTTCCTGCCTGATTTCTGATTCATGCCTTCCTTCACGATACATATGATCAAAAACCTGAAATACTGCCTTTGCCGTTTCGTACCTTACTTGCTCCATTACCATCATGCGTTTTTTCTTTTCCTTATCCATTACGCCTCCATCATTTCTTTAAATTCTTCTTCATTGCATTTGGCTACATTACAGCCCAATTCTTTTTTATCGCAAAATGAGCAGCGATTAACTTCAATCTTAGCTTGGCAATCAAATGCCTTAATCAATGCCAATGTGAAAGCGTCTGTGTTATCCATCGTTAATATCCTTATTTAATGTTTAATTGCTTTCTTGCTTTTAATAGCGCGGAATCAGAAATGCAAAGCTTTCTGGCTATCTCCTTCCACTCATGGCCGTACCTTCTCATTTGACCAATTGAGACCCTGTTTTTCTTAACCCTTTCAAGTGTCGAAAGTGATAATGATTTAACTTTGAATGACGATGATAAATCCTGAAATGTGCGGATATTTATTCCAAGATCATCAGCTATTGTTTTAGCCCTATCTCCCTTTGATACCCTGCTAACTATCAAGTCAAAGTTATCAGTGAAAACTTGCTTAGATGTTGCCATGTTAACCCCTATTAATTGTCCTCGACCTCTTGATAACATCTTCAAGCGTGCGACAGTTTTTATATTTGTCTTTTATTAAATACCAGTGACGAGCTTTTCTTCCCTTCACTGGCTTATCTTTTTTGAATAACTTTAAAAAATCTAACATTGGAGCCTCCTTTGTTGACTCCATTTATTTTACATCAACGAGATTTAAACAAACGACTCAATTGACATAACTAAAAACATGCAAGCAAAAATAATCTTTCCAGCATGACGATTTACAAAGGTATTGCGCTCGGCTTGAATGCCCATTTTAAAATTAAAATCTTTCATTTGAATTCCCTTTTCCAGTTAATCTGCAACTCTTCCATTTTTCGGTAAATAGATGCGCGACTTAATCCTAGCGTTTTTGCTGCTTTGGTAATGTCGCCATTGTGATAATTTAAAGCCTTGATAATGTATTCACGCTCAATAGGGAGCATGTAAGTCCTTAATGTTTCCATTTATAACCTCAATTGTTAAAGAGCGATTTGTTTCCGTGTTCCGATGTAAA
>JAAESS010000229.1 GCA_024229195.1 Flavobacteriales bacterium
CAAAAGTGAATTTAAAGGGCTATACGTGCTCTTTAGTTGGTTATTAGATGTAGATATTTGCTCTATTTTTTTGAGCCATTGAATAAGACCTAGAATAACCAAATAAGCCATACCAAGGATTTTTATCACAATGAAAACTGATGGAAACTGATCAATCAAAATCCCTAAGCCGAACAACAAAAAAACAATCTGACTTATTAAACCAAGCTGTAAACCAACAACTGCAATTAGAGCCCTCTTAAAACCATTTTGTGTTCCTTGGCTAATTGAAAATATAGCTCCAGGTCCCGGAGATATACTGATAAAAAGTGCCGATGCTAATAAACCAAACCAAACTGATAATTCCATAACTCTTATACTTTCTCAAATAAATTAATTATTTTCTGCATGGCACTTCCAACAATAATCAAATGAATCGTCGTTCTCCTCTTTGCAGGATTTGCAATGCCAGATAGCTTGTTTTGTTCCATGAGATATGGACTCAATGACTTTTTTAGCGCTATCAAAATCATCATCCTTTAATAACCATACCTCAGGCCAAGTATCAAAAGGAGC
>JAAESS010000230.1 GCA_024229195.1 Flavobacteriales bacterium
CTATATATCCTTTGTAGTGATGGCTTTACCATCCTCGGCTATTCTTGCTAAAACTGGTTATAGAAAAGGAATGTCAATCGGATTGTTCGTGATGGCTATAGGAGCTTTGGTGTTTATACCAGCTGCGAATGCAAGAACATATTGGTTATTTTTAGTGGGAATTTTTATTCAAGGTGCGGGTATGACACTTTTGCAAACTGCATCAAATCCATATGTAACTATTCTTGGACCTATTGAAAGTGCGGCGAAACGTATTTCGGTGATGGGAATTGCCAATAAAGTTGCAGGAGCATTAGGATCTTTAATTTTTGGAGCCTTATTGCTTTCGGGAATTGATGAGGTCAATGAAAAGCTAGGTACTGTAAGTGGAGAGGAAAAAAATCAATTATTGGACACGATGGCTGACAGTGTTTTTATGCCCTACTTGGTTATGGCAATTGTATTAATGATTCTTGGATTTTTAATAAGAAAAGCTCCATTACCACATGTTGAAGCCGAACCTATTAAGGAAGAAGATGAAGGGAAAACAGCAAAAACAAGTGTTTTTCAGTTTCCCCAACTCATATTAGGTGTTATTGCCCTGTTTATGTATGTAGGAGTAGAAGTGATTGCAGGTGATTCTATTATTGCCTATGGGCTTTCACTCGGTCTTCCAGTGTCACAGGCCAAATGGTTTACCACCTTTACCTTGTTTGCAATGGTTGGAACTTATGCACTTGGAGTAATTTTAATTCCAAAATACTTAAGTCAGACTACTGCTTTGAGAATCAGTGGCGTACTAGGTGTTATATTGAGTTTAGTTATTGTCAATACTTCAGGTTTTACATCTGTTTTGTTGGTCGCTTCGTTAGGTATTGCTAATGCTCTAGTGTGGCCGGCAATATGGCCATTAGCCATTGACGGTCTCGGGAAATTCACAAAAATTGGTGCGGCTTTTTTGATCATGGCAATTTCAGGGGGAGCCATTTTGGTATATCTATACGGTCAATTAGTTGATTATTTGAAAGAAATGTATTTAGCTGAGGGCATGGAAGAAGTTTTAGCCACTTCTCAATCAGCGAATCAAGGCTATTGGATCCTTTTACCATGCTATGTAATAATATTATTTTACGCAATTAAAGGTCATAAGATAAAATCCTGGAGTTAAATTCAAGTATATTGTTCGAGTGCTTTTAAACAGTAGGGCTTGGTTCGGTATTTTATGGATTGAGTTTTTCGGATGTATCAGTCTGAAATAATGCGAATAACCCAATAAACTGAAATAATTAACTTTTTAATTTTTATTTAGAAAAAGGGAAGCTATTTTTGAGGCTAATCAACACGACTTAATTTGAGTACTTTTCTAATTTTTGCCATTATCGTCATATACTTTGGCTTGATCATGGCGATATCCTATTTCACATCAAGAAATAGAAGTGATGAATCTTTTTTCACAGGTGACCGCGAATCACCTTGGTTCCTCGTCGCTTTTGGGATGGTAGGAGCCGCTCTTTCCGGGGTGACATTTGTTTCCGTTCCGGGAATGGTCGGTAATAATAGCTTTTACTTTTTTCAATTTATATTAGGCAATGTAGTAGGCTATCTTTTTATCACCTTTGTACTTATACCCCTATACTACAGATTAAAACTAGTCTCCATTTATGGTTATTTAAATGATAGATTTGGTAAAGGGACCTATAAAACAGGCTCCCTATTTTTTCTTGTTTCGCAATCATTTGGAGCTTCTCTTCGTTTGTTGCTCGCTGCTAAAATTTTACAATTTGCTTTTTTTGATAAATTGCAAATTCCATTTTTTCTCACAGTAATTATCATCTTGTTATTGGTTTGGCTGTATACGAACAAATCTGGGATCAAGACCATCGTATGGACCGATACAATGCAAACTTTCTTTTTAATCCTTGCCGCATTGGTTACTATTTACTCAATTACGACAACAATGGATCTTACTTTGGGAGAATCTGTCAATAAGGTAGTTCAGCATGAGTATTTCAAGGTTTTTAATTGGGATAGTAAATCGGGAAATAACTTTTTCAAACAATTCATTGCAGGTATTTTTATTGCTATTGCCATGATGGGACTTGATCAAAATATGATGCAGAAGACTTTAACTTGTAAAAATCAATGGGACGCGCAAAAAAATACACTAACCTTCAGTTTGATACTTGCTTTGACGCAATTCTTGTTTTTAGGATTAGGTATTTTACTGTTCGTTTATGCTGATAGTATTGGGTTCTCTTTACCAATAGGTGAACAAGGACAGATGCTGGATACCGATACTTTATTTCCGAATCTTGCCATCAATCATTTGGGTTTGATTGCAGGTATCAGTTTTTTGCTGGGCATCATCGCAGCTTCTTTTTCAAGTGTTGATTCAGCATTAACAGCTCTTACAACATCGTTTACCTATGACTTTATGGATATGTCACATAAATCCAGTAAGGATAAGAAGAAGCTAAAGAATCGTGTTCTATTTGCCTTTTCTTTGATCGTATTTATCATTATCATGATATTTTCAGGAAGTAGAGGAGATGTGATTTCCTTGATATTTAAAGTGGCCGGATATACCTATGGACCTCTTTTGGGTTTGTTTTTATTTGGTATGTTCTCTTCGATATCCGTCAAGGATAAATGGGTTCCGCTAGTTTGTGTTTTGGCTCCTGTTGCTACATATGCCTTGAGCATCTATCTGAAAAATAGTTTTAATTTTGATTTTGGATTTATCAGTATCGCAATAAACGGACTGCTGACCATTATCGGCTTAATGATCATTAAACAAAAGAAAGCATTATGATTACCGGATCAACAACTGAGCAATCTTCCTATTATGACAATCTCGAAGATATGAGTGTCAAGGATTTGCTGTTTAATATGAATAATGAAGACAAGAAGGTTGCCATTGCAGTTGAACAATCTATTCCTCAAATAGAGCCTTTGGTAGAAGAAATTGTCAAGCGTTTTAAAACAGGAGGTCGTCTTTTTTATATCGGAGCAGGAACAAGTGGAAGACTAGGTGTGCTTGATGCATCGGAATGTCCGCCAACTTATGGGGTTCCTGACCATTGGGTTATTGGTCTTATTGCGGGAGGTGATGGAGCACTACGCAAGGCTGTTGAAAATGCAGAAGATGATTTTAAACAGGCCTGGATCGATTTAAAGGCCTATGATATTAATTCAAAGGATGTTCTTATCGGGATTGCTGCATCAGGGAGAACACCTTATGTAATAGGAGGATTGAAGGATGCAAATTCAAATGGTGTGCTTACCGGTTGTATTACCTGCAACAAAGGTTCTGCAGTCGCAAAAGAAGCAAGGTTTCCTATTGAGGCCGTCGTTGGATCAGAGTTTGTTACAGGAAGCACGAGAATGAAGTCAGGAACAGCTCAAAAACTAGTATTGAACATGATCTCTACTTCTGTTATGGTGAAACTTGGCAGAATACGGGGAAACAAGATGGTTGATATGCAATTGACCAATGATAAACTTGTTGAAAGAGGAACAAAAAT
Organism: Flavobacteriales bacterium; assembly: GCA_024229195.1. Classification (GTDB taxonomy): domain Bacteria; phylum Bacteroidota; class Bacteroidia; order Flavobacteriales; family Flavobacteriaceae; genus Lutimonas. Next base: position 3,504 of record JAAESS010000230.1, read on the forward strand.
GGTTGCAAACGAGCTAGGAATTGAGGATAATTTAGCAAAGGAATTACTTTTAAAGTACCAAAGTGTTCGATCAGCTATTGATAATTTTCGCAAAGACAAGGCATAAAACAATTCATCCGAAAGCTTAAAAAAACGAAGCATCGATTAAAAAAAAATTCAAGTGTTCACATGTCAGAAATAGAGAAAAGATTCGGTTTGTTGGGTAGAAATATATCTTACTCATTTTCAAAGAAATACTTTACTGAGAAATTTCGATCTCTTGGGTATAGTCAATTCGAATATGTCAACTATGACCTTGATCATATTGAGGAATTTAAGAGCAGCGTTTTACAAGATCTACCTTTTTTAGGTGGGTTGAATGTAACAATTCCCTATAAACAAAGTGTCATGGGCTATCTTGATGAAATTGATGAGGAAGCAAAGAGTATTGGTGCCGTAAATACAATTAAAGTATTAAATAACAATAGGTTAAAAGGTTTTAATACAGATGCTTACGGTTTTGAAACTTCCCTTAAGTCCTGCTGGACAGGGAAGGAAGAAGGAGCGCTGATTCTTGGAACAGGCGGAGCTTCAAAAGCCGTGGCACATGTACTGAAAAAATTAGGGATTAATTTTCTATTCGTGTCCAGAAGTAAAACTTCAAGAGATATGATTAGCTATCAGGGTGTGGATGAGAAAATACTCAGAGCACATGACATGATCATTAATTGTAGCCCCTTGGGAACATTTCCTGAGATAAATGCTAAGCCGGATTTGCCTTATGAATTCCTGACAGACAAGCACTTACTTTATGATTTGATTTATAATCCTGAACGAACGGCATTTCTTAAAATGGGAGAAAAAGCAGGAGCAATTACATCGAACGGAGCCTCAATGCTTAAATTTCAAGCTGATAGATCCTGGGAAATTTGGAACTCCTAGAATTGCTGACTGGCTCGCTTTTAAAATTTAATATCTTATCTGTAACATAGTTTTGCGCTTTGCTAGGCTATTAGTATCTTTCATAACTTTTTTAAAGTAAATTTTAGGAACCTTAAACATGAAACAATGTTAGACGTAAATAATGATGATTTATCATCCGAATCGGAAGCAAACGAAGAAAGTAAAAAAAATGAAAACACCCCGGTAGAAGCTGGTAAAAAGACAGAAGCGGTGAGTGATAATCCGGAAGGTGAAACTGTCGAAGAGAAAACAAAAAATCAAGACGAAAAATCTGATGTAGAAGCATCAGTTGTGGAGGTTGTTGCAGAAGAAAAAATAGAAGAAGAAGGAACAGAAGAAGAAGTAGAAGAGAGCAAAGTTGAGACCTCTGGAGGCGCGATTTCTGAAGATCAAGATAAAACAGCTGTCTTTGAGGAGGAAGATGCAATAACTGAAAAACCGAAATCTGAAGAAAAAGAGGAGTCAGTTGAGGAGAAGACAAAAGAAGAAACTAAAGCTGATAAAGCAACATCAAAAATAGAAGAGGAAACAGTTGTAGAGAAGGAAACTGGAGAAAAGGCTGCTGAACAAGCTACTTCAGGAACTGAAGAGGCTAAAAGCAAATTACCTGAATTTGATCTTGCCACGCTATCCTTAGAGGGTATTGTTGATATCACAAAAAAACTCATCAATGATTTTGAGATTCAGGAGGTCAAAATTCAGATTGAAAGTTTAAAAACAGAATTTCAGAAGAAGTTCAAATTGTTTTTATCAGAAAAAAAAGAAGCCTTTGTAAAAGCAGGTGGAGAAGAAGCTGATTTCTTTCATTCGGAGCCTTTGAAATATAAATTCGATGAACTTATAAGTATATACAAAAGAAAGCGTCAACAATTTTACAGAGATATTGAAAGAGTTCAGAAGGAAAATCTCGATTTGAGGTTAAAACTTATTGATGAATTGAAAAATTTGATCGATAATGCAGAGGCCTCAACAATGTACAAGAATTTTAAAGGTTTGCAGGATAAGTGGAGAGAAGTGGGGCAGATTCCTCATGCTAAATACAACGATGTTTGGCGAACTTATCACCATCATGTAGAAAGATTTTATGATTTACTTCATTTAAATAATGATTTTAGAGATCTTGATTTCAAACATAATTTGGAGGAAAAGTCTAAGTTGATCAAAAAGGCTGAAGGTCTTGCGGCTGAATCAGATGTAAATTACGCGTTTAAAGAACTACAAATCTTACATAGACTTTGGAAGGAAGATATTGGTCCGGTAGCGCGCGAATTGAGAGAAGAGGTGTGGCACAAATTTAGTGAGGCTACGAAAAAGATCCATAAAAAGAGACATGAGTATCAGGAACAGCTTGATGAAAAATTTAAGGCAAATGTAGGTCTTAAGCTTGCGGTAATTGAAAGGATCAAGGAGATGGATACCACAAAAAACCAAAATCATAAAGACTGGCAGGCCAGTATTAAAAAGCTTGAAAGCTTGAGAGATGAATTTTTTGCTATTGGTAAGGTGCCAAGGTCCAAAAATGAGGACATCTGGCAGCTTTTTAGAGAGGCGACCAGAAGCTTTAACGTTGAAAAAAATTCTTTTTACAAGAGTATAAAAAAGGATCAGTCAGAAAATTTAAAGAAGAAGTTGGTCTTGGTTGAACAAGCAGAAAGCTTAAAAGACACTGAAGACTGGGAGGCAGCTACAGAAGTCTTTAAAAAGATACAAGCTGAATGGAAGAAAATTGGTCATGTGCCCCGCCGAGATTCTGATAAGATTTGGAAACGATTTAAAGATGCCTGCAACCATTATTTTGACAGGTTACACAATAAACAAAGTGGCATAGACAAGGATCAATCAGCTGTCATCGAGAAGAAAAAGGAATTTATGGACTCCCTTAAAGAGGAGATCGAAAAAGGTAAGGAGCTGACGGTTGAATTTGTTCAGAAAGGAATAGAAGAATGGCGTGCTCTTGGTGTACTGCCTCATAAATTGAAGCATTTAGACATCAAATTTAACAAGGTACTTGACAATGCTTATAAAAAGCTTAATATCGATAAGGATGAAGCGTCTTTCTTACGATTCAAAAGTTCTGTTGATAACCTGTTAGATCAGAAAAATACAAGAAAGTTAGATAGCGAGCAGTTGTTTATCAGGAGAAAGATTGACGAGATCACAAAGGAGATCAAGCAATTAGAAAATAACATCAGTTTTATTTCTAATGCAAGTGCAGATAATCCTCTTGTAAAAAATGTCTATAAGAATATAGAGACTTATAAAAAATCTTTGGTCATCTGGAAAAGAAAGATTGATTATATGAAGAAAATGGAATATTAAAAAAAGAACCTGCTCATCGAGCAGGTTTTTTTTTAATCTATTTTCCTTGCTATTTACAGCGTGACTTTTAAGTTATTTTGTCAGTAAAATTGTTCTTCTCTGCTGTTATTGAGCGTTTAAACAGCTGCTATTGTTTACGCAGCATATCAATTCTTTTTTGCATTTTTAAAAGAACTTCTTTGTGAGAATACAAAGAGCAATGGCCCTCCATCGGAGTAAACTCTATAATGGCGTCTGATTTGGGATTTGAAGTTGATTTTAAGAAATCATCAAAACCTCTGGTACCAGTATTCAAATAAAAACTGTCCATATCACCCATCCAGATGTAAATTTTACCTTGAATTTTAGGTCCCAAAATCGACCAATTGGCCTCTGCATATTTTTTGAAGTCGTATTTTCCCCAATGTTTGGCTACTTCAGCATCAATGACACCGGTATATGGGTCAAATAAAGGCTTAGGGAGTCCATTATCTCCTTTTGGACTGTAAAGAGCTGTATGAGCGCTGAATTGGCCTCCAGAATTCAAATATGAATTAGAGGATCCAAACACATTTTCATAAGCTATGAATTCTTTCATTGAAAGCAAGGGTTCTCCGTTTGTGTCTCTCATGATCGGTCTGAGGTATCCCACCTCATTTTTAAAGGCCTGCTTCTCCTTGTAAATATTGATCAATTGATAGTTTTCAAAATCGATTGCATCAGGACTATATGAATATACTCCGTTGAACATGTCCGGATAATATAACTGTAAGCCTAAAGATACCCAGCCACCTGTTGAACAGCCATCAACAAATCTAGTCATGGCATTATCAGTTCCTCTAAACCTACTTTCTATGTGTGGAATAAGTTCATTGATTAGAGAATAGCCATAAGGCCCACTGTTGTCAGAGTCCATTTGATAAGAATCACCAAAAGGGCCCTCTCCATCAAGAAATACTGTAATAATTTGGGGTGACTCTTCAGAATCCCACCATTTCATAAAATTCTCATTAGAAATCAACCAGTTGATTCGTGTATATCGGCCTCCATATCCCGCCACATTATACCGAATAGGGTAGGCTTTGTTTTTATCATAATTATGAGGTAGAAGAACACTTGCTTTGAGATTCATATCATGAGCCCACCATGATGATAAGGTATCGCTTTTTAGATCAACTAATTTAGCAAGAGGATGTTCTTTAATAGTTCTGGGTTTATATTTTTTGTTTAAAATGAAGCTTAATTCCTGATCTCCGTCAATTAATATTTTCTGTTTGTCTGCGTATAGGTTGCTAGGAGCATTAATTCTGGACTCTTTGATGTCCTGATCCCAAACTACCTGCACATAATAAGTTCCTGCCGGAATCGAATTCAAACTCCATTCAGGTGTTTTGGTCCATTTATCCTGTCCATTTAATTCGATTGATTTTTTTGGAGAGAAATGATCTATGTTTTGGGCAAAAATGTGTGTTTTCTGATAAGGATTTGGCCAAATTTGATTTCGGGGTTCTAATTTTGAATTTTGAGTTAAAAAGACAAAAATTCGACCTTTTTTTTCAAAGTTCTTTTGTTGAGACTGGTCAATAGAAATTTTAATGGAGAGATTGTTTTGTTTTTCTTGTGCATATAGCTGTAGTCCGATGAAAAGACAAAGCGCATAAATGAATGGAATTTTTTTGAACATCATTTTGATTTTTTATGGGGTTTTGGTTATTGTTTTCTTAGTTAAAACGCATAATTATTTTTAAGGAATCATCACTTCACAAATCAGCTACAGGATTAAATTTTGAGCTGTAAAGAGGATACTAATAATTGAGACCTATCGATTTATTCTCATAGAGTAATTGCCATGTCGCTCTATTTTATTGATATTGCCATCTCCATCTCTTAGAAAGGTCAAAGTCTCACCTAAAGTTTTATCTTTTCTAATCCGTCTAAAAACATCACCTTTAATGTGCTTATAAAAAGTCATTGCTTCTGCAGGTTTCTCTGAAGGTAGCCCTAAGCTTACCAATTGGTCATTAAAAGTTGAAATGTATGTTTCACCCCACCAAGGAGAACTGTCGTAGTATCCCGCATATTGTTTTAATTTTTCTGAGGCCTGCTGATCCGCATCTTTTTTTACACTCCCCATTTTATTCAAAATAGCATTGATGCCTTGTACGTATTTATTGGGATTGGTTCCGCTGGCATTAATCATAACAGAAAATGCTCTTTTCGTTTTAAGATTAATTTGAAGGGTTGATCTGTAGCCTGGGCACGAGCCTCCATGTCCTACCCAAGTATTCCCGTCGCTTCCTTTATAGATAGAAAAGCCCAGACCCCATGTTGTACTCCAGTCAGGGTTGGTCCAATGTACGCGTTGCATATTTTTAAGGGTAGATGGTTTAAGAATTTCGACCATACTAGTATCTCTTAGTCTGAATTGCCAAGATGCAAATTTTCCTAAATCCTTTACGGTTGACGAAAACCCTGCAGCAGGAGTAATCCCTTTTGCCTGAAACAAATTAACTTTATTTCGAATACCTTCTCTGTTCATGGCTGCGTATCCAATGGCTAATTCTTTACCATATAAGTTTTCCGGTAACTCTGTTCGTGTATCAGATAAGCCCAGAGGAGTTAGTATATTTATTTTGACATAATCTTCATATGACATCCCTGAAATTTCTTCAACAATTTCACCAAGAAGGGTTAGTCCTAAATTGCTATACTGGAAATAAGTAGAGGAAGGATATAGAGTTTCCTGATCCTTTAATTTTGAATCTATTTCTTCTTTTGTTGGAAAAGGAAAATCTGGTCCCGTCCAGTATGGGTAGGCAGCTTCTCTTGGTAGGCCTGAGGAATGAGTAAGTAATGAACGGATCGTAATAGGTCCGCTATCAGGATATTTTTGTTCTAAGGCATAAGCAGGTAAATGGTCACTAACTTTATCGTCTAAACGAATTTTACCTTCATCGTATAGTTTCATAATCGCCACAGAGGTAAATAACTTGGAGATCGAACATATACTGCAAATAGTATTCTCATTGGCTTTAATATTCTCTTCCTTATTGGACATCCCTACGGCTCCCGACCATAATACCTCCTGATCTTCAACCACTATTGCGGAAAGGCCCGGAAGTTGGTCAAAGTCTTTCTGCGCCTCCAGCCAAACTTCGACCATTTCAAAGGCTTCAGAATAGTTTTTTTTGGAATCTTGGCCATAAACGTTGAGAAATAGCAGAGAGCAGATCAGTAATAGATAATAATTTTTCATGATATTGGATTTGGTTTTATAAGGGGATATTGATATAAAAATAGGAAATCTTTTCCTTTGATATTGATTCTGAGTAAAATCTATGTATCAGGTTTTGATATTTGACCTTAATTTTAGCTGATTTTGGTTTATGACAATCGCAATTGATATATGAATTTACCAAAAGCTATTACTATATTTGTAAGCCAAAAAAACATCAAGTTTTAACAATACCTCAAAACAATAACTAAACAAGCATATTATGTCAGATGATAAAAAGGTAATTTTCTCCATGTCAGGAGTGAGTAAATCTTATCAAGGAACCAATAAACAAGTCCTTAAGAATATTTATTTAAGTTTTTTCTACGGTGCTAAGATTGGGATTTTGGGTCTTAACGGATCTGGAAAGTCTACTTTATTAAAGATTATCGCCGGTTTGGAAAAAAACTATCAGGGAGACGTTGTCTTTGCGCCAAACTATACAGTAGGTTATCTTGCGCAGGAGCCTATTTTAGATGAGAGTAAAACGGTGATGGATATCGTAAAAGAAGGAGTTGCGGAAACTGTGGCTATTTTGGATGAATACAACAAGATCAATGATATGTTTGGTTTGGAGGAAGTGTATTCGGATGCGGATAAAATGGAAAAGTTAATGGC
>JAAESS010000231.1 GCA_024229195.1 Flavobacteriales bacterium
TTAACCACTTTAAATTAAAAATTAAAGATGAGTAAGTTGAGTAAAAAAAGAAAGGCTGGGTTAGATAGTCTTGATACAGCTGTAAGCTATAGTTTGCAGGAGGCAACCGATATTGTTAAAAAAACAGCTCCTGAAAATTTTGATGCTTCTGTTGATATGGCAATTAGACTGGGTGTTGATCCAAAACAAGCTAACCAGATGATAAGGGGTGTTGTAACACTCCCTCATGGGACTGGTAAAGATTTGAAAGTGTTAGCGCTTGTGACTCCTGATAAAGAAGCTGAGGCAAATGAAGCAGGGGCTGATTTTGTTGGCTTAGACGAGTACATTGAAAAAATCAAAGGTGGATGGGTTGATATTGATGTAATTATCACTATGCCATCTGTGATGGGTAAAATTGGTGCATTAGGAAGAGTATTAGGTCCTAGAGGATTGATGCCAAATCCAAAATCAGGTACGGTAAGTAATGATGTAGGTAAGGCAGTAACAGATGTCAAAAAAGGTAAAATTGATTTTAAAGTTGACAAAACTGGGATTGTGCATACTTCTATCGGGAAAACATCATTTGATGCGGAGAAGCTTGCAGAAAATTCTGAAGAATTAATTCAGACCATTGTGAAGATGAAACCATCTGGATCAAAAGGGACTTATATTAAAAGTATTTCTATCTCAAGTACAATGGGGATAGGCATTTCGGTTTCTACAAATGCTTATTAAAGGATAAATAAAGATGACAAAAGAAGAAAAGAATAAGTTTATTGAGGATCTGGATGTTCTGCTTAATGAGAATAAAAATTTTTATTTAGCAGATATCTCAGGGCTTACAGCGGAAGAGTCTAGCGATTTGAGAAGATTATGTTTCAAAAGAGATGTGACTTTGAAAGTAGTGAAAAATACTTTGCTGAAA